>NZ_JAFAVV010000616.1 GCF_019242285.1 Bradyrhizobium sp. | reverse complement strand
TGCCGTCATGGGAGACGCAGACGCCGTTCGGGAAATAGAAATGGTTGATGATGGTGCGCGTGGTCCTGGTCTTCGGGTCATAGCAGACCATGCGGCCGTTCGGCCGCGCCTCGAGGATGTCGAGCGTGTTGGTCGTCATCTCGTAGCGCGTCGTGCAGTCGCTGAAATAGATCTTGCCGTCCGGGCCGATGTCGAGGTCGTCGGCCATGCGCAGGCGGGAATCGTCGTTGAGCTTGTACCAGGTGCGGTTGGTCTCGTCGGTGACCTTGAACACCTCGCCGTGAGGCTTGACGCCATAGACGCCCATGCCGGCGACCGCGACGATCAGGTTCTCCTCGCGGTCGAACTGCATGCCGAGCGGCCTTCCGCCGATATGGGCGAACACCTCCCTTGTCTCGAAATTGCGGCCCGAGAAGCGGATGATGTTGCCGTCGCGGGTCGAGCCGTAGAGCCGGTCCTGCCGGTCGAGGATGACGTCCTCGGGTCCCTCGACCTGATCGAGGCCGATCGCCTGCGCCTTGATGAGCCGGTCGTTCTGCGCGTAGGGCGAGGCCGCGCCGCGCTGCACCGACGGCGCATGCGCCAGCGCTATGAAGGCCGGGTTGACGTAGATCTTCTGGATCGCCTTGCCGCGGTTCTTCGACCATTTGACGTCGATGCCGACCGCGGCGAGCAGGATGATGCCGATCACGGCCGAGGTGACATAGCCCGGGATTCCCATCCGCACCAGGCCGTTGATCAGAAGGAACACGATCAGCGCGCCGATCATGGCGCGCCACACCGTGCCCTTGCCGCCGGCCAGCGAGACGCCGCCGAGCACGACCGCGGTCAGCGCCTGGAATTCCCAGCCGACGCCGGTCGTCGAATCCGTCGAGGCCTGCCGCGCCGCATAGAAGATGCCGCTCGCCGCGCAGAGCGTGCCCGACAGCACATAGGTGAAGAACAGGATCAGCCGCACCCGGATGCCGGCATGGCGCGCCGCCTTGCGGCTCGCGCCGATCGCGGTCAGATGCCAGCCATAGCGCGAACGCGACAGAAAGATGTGGCAGACCAGGAGGGTGATGAACAGGGTCGCCGCATTGATCGGAATGCCGAGCACGCTGCCGCCGCCGATGAAGTCCCAGGCGTCGCTATCGACCGAGTTGGTGGCGAACACCTGCGCGTAGCTGGTGTTGAGCAGGTTGACCGAGGCGCGCAGGATGATCAGCGTGACCAGCGTCGTCAGGAACGGCCGCGTCTTCAGAAAACCGATCAGGAGGCCGTTGAGGCTGCCGAGCGCGGCGCCGACCGCGAGCGTCGCCGCGATCACGAGGCCGACCGGCAGCTCAGCCACCAGGAGGAAATACAGCGCCGAGAAATTGCAGAACGCGAAGATCGCGCCGACCGAGAGATCGATGCCGCCGCTGATCAGGCAGAAGGCCATCGCCAGCGCGACGAAGCCGAACTCCGCGAACAGCCGGAGCAGCGACAGCGTGTTCTGCACCGTCGCATAGTCCGGCACCGTCAGCGCGAAATAGATCCAGAGACCGATCATCACGGTGAACGGGATCACTGGCTCGAACCATTGCTTGAGCAACAGCTCCGACAGCAGGAGGCGCGGCGAGAAGCGCCTGACCGAGGCCGCCCAAGAATCCCAGGATTCCGTCGTCGTCATGGACATCGAAACGAACCTTCGTGAGGCGGAGAGCGCCGGCCCGCATGGCGCGGGCCGGCAAGTCACGTCGTGACGCTATTTCTTGGGCAGCGCGAAACAGTTCGCGCCGCTTGCATTGCCCTTATCGATCCAGATCGGACGGGTGTAGTATTCCAGATGCTTGGTGCCGGGCTTCTCGCCGCTTTCCAGGAGCGTCGCGGCGGCGAACATCAGGTCGTGGCCCTGCTCGGTTGCCTTGTAGCTCAGGAACTTGAAGAAATTGCCCTGGTTGACTTGGTCGCAGTCGAGCGTCGAGCCTTCGCCGGAGGCGTAGACCTTGACCTGGTCGATCTTGCCCGCGTTGCGGATCGCCTGTGCGGCGCCCGATTCCATGATGCCCCAGAAGCCGACGCTGGCGCAGAGATCGGGGTGCTGCTGGATCACGGTCGCGGTAGTGTTGAGCGCCGTGTTGGCGTCCCAGTTCGCGGCCTGGTTGGAGACGACCTTGATCGCGGAATCCTTGTTGAAGACCTCCATGATGCCGGCGATCTGGTCGACGCTCGCGGCCGCCGTCAGTTCGCCCTGGACGATCTGCACCTTGCCCGATTTGCCCGAGCCGGTGCCGCATTCCTTGACCACGTCGGTCGCCAGGATCTTGCCGATCTCGTTCCAGTCGGCGCCGACGAAGGCGCTGGACTTGTAGTTCGAGGACATGTTGATCTGGATCACGTGAGTGCCCTGGCTCTCGGCGCGCTTCAGGTCCTTCATCAGGAGCGTCACGCTCGGATTCTGCACGATCAGAACGTCGGGCTTCTGATCGACCAGTGCGGTGAGCGCCTGCTGCATCGCCGACGGGTTGTTGTTGGGATCGCGCACCACGTATTTCACGCCGCGCCATTCCGCCTCTTCCTGCAGCACGCGGTTCCATTCGTCCTGCAAGGGCACGCCGAGTGCGATCGGCAGAAAGGCGACGGTCTTGCCCTTCAGCGACTTGTCGTAGTCGGCCCGCAATTCGCGCGCGGTTTTGGTGCCGCCTTCCTCCTGCGCGGTCGCGATCAGCGGCAGCGCGGCGAGCGCAAGCCCCGCCGTCACCGCCATCCATGTCCTTCCAAGCATCTTCATGAACCCCTCCCGGTTTGTGATTGTGTATCGGTATTTTCAGTCGCCTTGCCGCGCCGTCTCCTCGTCGCGGGGATGCAGCCAGTTGTCGAGCACGATGGCCGCAAGCAGCACGATGCCCTTGATGATGTTCTGCACCTCGCTGTTGACGTCCATGATGGTGAAGGCGTTGAGCAGGGTGCCGATCAGCACGCAGCCGACCACCACGCTGAACACGCTGCCGCGGCCGCCGACCAGGCTGATGCCGCCGATCACCACGACCAGGATCACGTCGAAGATCATGGTGCCCTGCGTGATCGCCATCTGCATGCTGCCGGTGGTGCCGATCCAGACCAGGCCGGCGATCCAGGCGAGCAGCGCCACCAGCGCATGCTCGAGCACGATCAGGGGCCGCAGTGCAACGCCGGAGAGCCGCGCCGATTCCGGGTTGTCGCCCTGGGCATAGATGAAGCGGCCGATCGAGGTCTGGGACAGGAACAGGTGCATGACGAGCGCGGCCGCCGCGAACACGAAGATCGGCATCGGCACGCCGAACAGTTGTCCGGCGCCGAGGAACAGCAGCGCCGGCGCATCGTTCGGCGCATAGACCACCCAGGCCGGCGCGAACCAGAAGGCGAGGCCGTAGATCACGAAGCCGGCGGCGAGCGTGACGAACAGCGCCGGCGCCTCGACGAAGGCGACCATGACGCCGTTGACGATGCCGATCATCAGCGCAAGCGCGAGCGCGATGACGCAGGCCCAGCCGGCCGGCACGCCCTTCTGGATCTCGATCAGCGCGATCGACCAGGAGCCGGCCATGATCGCGACCTCGGAGAGATCGATGCCGCGGCTGATCACGATCAGCCCCATGCCGAGCCCGAGAATGCCGAGGATCGAGATGCTGCGCAGAAGATTGAGGATGTTGGCCAGGGAGGCGAAGCCGTTCAGGGTGAAACCGAACGCAAGCAGGAGTGCGATCGTGATCAACAGCACGATCTGCTCCTGGGTCGGCTTGGCGAGCCCGAGACGGACCCGCGGAGCGTTTGCAGGTGCGAGCGGAGACTCAACGGCCACGGCGCGTCTCCGCGACCGATGGCATGCGCGCAGGATCAGGCGAGGCGGCAGCCGGGCGCATCACTCCCTCCAGATTCTTTGTTCTTGTGCATCAGCTTTCCACGGCTTCGCGCCGCGCGTCAAATGTCAAATGCTGCGCGGAGTTATTCCGGCAGGCGCAAAATCTCGCAGGGCGCGCCCGCGCTCGCGGCCGGCGCGAAGGGCGGGCGGACCACCAGTGCGCCCGAGAGCGCGAGATGGCCGAGCAGCGAGGAATCCTGCTGGGTGATTGGCGTCGCAACCAGCGCGCCATCGGCCCGCGTCTGAAGCCTGGCCCGCAGATAGTCCTCACGCGAATCGTTGGCGGGGAGCTCGCGGCCGAGCAGGGCGCGCTCGCGGACGTGACGGATCGCCGAGCGTCCGGACAAGGCACGGACGAGCGGCACGACGAACAGGAGCGCACAGACGTAGGACGACACGGGATTGCCGGGGACGCCCAGCACCCGCATCCCGCCCAGCCTCCCGTGCATCATAGGCTTGCCCGGCCGCATCGCGATCTTCCAGAACGTCATTTCGACGCCCTCGGCTTCCAGCGACTGCTTGACCAGGTCGTGGTCGCCGACCGAGGCGCCGCCGGTCGTCACCAGCATGTCGACGCCGGCGTCGCGGGCGCGACGGATGCCGGCCGTGGTGGCTTCGACGGTGTCGGCGGCGATGCCGAGATCGATGGTGTCGGCCCCCTCGGCGCGCACGAGGGCGCGCAGCGCGTAGCCGTTGGAATAGATGATCTGGCCGGGACCGGGATCGCTCCCCGGCATCACCAGCTCGTCGCCGGTTGCGAGCAGCGCAACCCTTGGCCGTTTGCACACCGGCAATTCCGGATGGTTCATGCTGGCGGCAAGCGAGAGGTCGCGGTCGGTGAGGCGGCTGCCGGCCTCGAGCAGCACGTCGCCTTTCCTGAAATCGACGCCGGCGACACGGACGTTCTGACCCTTGCGCGCCGCCTCGGTGATCGTGATGTTCGCGCCGTCGACGACGGTATCCTCCTGAATCACGACGCTGTCGGCGCCGTCCGGGACCACGCCGCCGGTGAAGATGCGGGCGGCTTCGCCCGGACCGATCGGGCGGTCGAACGGCCGGCCGGCCGCGACCTCGCCAATCACCTTGAGCCTTGCGTCGACCGAAGCGGCATCCGCCGCGCGTACGGCATAGCCGTCCATCGCCGACATCGCCTGCGGCGGCTGGGTGCGGAGCGCCGCGACGTCGCGCGCCAGCACGCGATGAAAGGCGGCATCGAGCGCGACCATCTGCTCGGGCAGCGGCACAGCCCCATCGAGGATCGCGGCAAGGGCATCGGCAACCGGTATCAGCGCCACGGCAAGGCTCCAGATCCAAAGCGGTAGCGTTCTAGCCGAGAGCGGGGCGCGGCGCAAAATGCCGACAAAAATGCTGCGCGGCCTGGAAAATGATGCGATGGGGTTCCATGGATACCGCCCACCCGAAGGCCGCGCGCGCCAACGCGCGCGAGGCCGTTGCCACCCGTATCGTGTTCTTCATTGCGGGATTCGTCCTGTCCGCCTGGGCGCCGCTCGTGCCCTACGCCAAGAGCCGCCTCGGCATCGACGATGGGCTCTTGGGCCTCCTTTTGCTCTGCCTCGGCGCCGGCTCGACCGTCGGCATGCCGGCGGCGGGCATCCTGACGACGCGATATGGCTGCCGTTCGGTGATCGTCGTCACCGCCATGCTGGCGGCGGCTGTGCTGCCGGTGTTGACCCTGGTTGTGACGGTCGAATCGGCTGCGATTGCGTTGTTCGCGTTCGGGATCGCGATCGGCGCGATCGACGTCGCCATCAACGTGCAGGCCGTCGTGGTGGAGCGGCAGAGCGGCCGCGCGCTGATGTCCGGCTTTCACGGTCTGTTCAGCGTCGGCGGAATAGCCGGCGCGGGCGGTGTCAGCCTTCTCCTGAGCCTCGCCGTGTCGTCGCTCGTCGCCGCCGAAGGCGTTGCGCTCGTGGTGCTCATGCTGCTCGCCATCTCCGCACGTCATCTCATCACCTCCTCCGGCCAGGAAGGGAGCTCCGGGCCGTTGCTGGCGCTGCCCCGAGGTCCGATCATCCTGATCGGGGCGTTGTGCTTCATCTGCTTTCTGGCGGAGGGAGCGGTGCTGGACTGGAGCGCGCTGTTCCTGGCCACCGCGCGCGGCGCCGAGCCGGCGCAGGCGGGCTTCGGGTACGCCGCCTTTGCGTTTGCGATGACGCTGGGCCGGCTCACCGGTGATCGAATCGTCACCAGGCTCGGCAGCAGCAGGGTGTTGCGCTTCGGCGGCGCGGGCGCCGCGACGGGTTTCCTGTTGGCCGTGCTGACCTCCTCCAAACTCCTGGCGATCCTGGGTTTCATGCTGGTCGGGCTCGGCGCCTCCAATATCGTTCCTGTGCTCTTTTCGACCGCCGGCCGGCAGACGATCGTTCCGTCCAGTCACGCCATCGCGGCGATCACGACGCTCGGCTATGCCGGCGTCCTCTCGGGGCCGGCGCTGATCGGCTTCGTCTCCAAGGCCACCAATCTCGATGTCGCGCTTGCCGTGCTGGCGGTCATGATGCTGCTGATTCCAATCGGTTCCCGAAGGCTGGTCTATATCCCCAAAGCGGCGAGCGCATCGGCGACGTCGGCGGACGATCTGACGTGAACCACCTTGAGGCCGCAGGCCCGCGCGCCTTCGACGTTTTCGAGACTGTCGTCGAAGAACACGATGCGGGAAGCCGGTACCCCGATCGCCTGCACCACGTGATCATAGGCCTCCGCGTCCGGCTTCCGCAGCCCGATCGTCGACGACAAATAGACTTCTCGGAAATGGCCGAGCACGTCGCCATGGGCCTGCGAGAAATAGGCGACATGCGGCCGGTTGGTGTTGGAGAAGGCGTAGAGCGGCAGGTGCCTTGCGGCGCGCGGCAGCAGCGTCGCGATATCGGGCATCTCGCCGGCAAAGATCGCATTCCAGCCTTCCAGGAACTGCGCGTCCGACAGCTCGATGCGAAGCGCGCTCCGCAGGCTCCGGAAGTATTCGGCATCGCTGATCTTGCCGGTCTCGTGCTGTCGATAGGCCTCGTCGCGGATGAAGCGTGCGGCAATGTCGGCTGGCGCGCACCCGGCGTGCCCCGCCCAGCACGACAACGCCTTGCCGAAGTCGATGTCGAGCACGACGCGGCCGAGATCGAACAACAGCGCATCGGCGTCGCCGGGCGAGAGGCGGGAAGAGCTCATCCGATGCCTCAATAGCGATAGTGCTCGATGTCCAGCAGCGGGTAGGCGCTGAACACGCTCGGCGGGTTGGTCGCGGTCGCCGGATGCAGATAGGATCTGTCGAGCTCGGTGAAGGACGTGACCCCGAGCAGGCCGAGGGAGCGGATCACCTCGTCCTCCAAAAGCTCCAGCATCCGCAGCACGCCGGCTTCGCCGGCCGCCGCCAGCGCCCAGCATTGCAGGCGGCCGATGCCGACGAGATCGGCGCCGAGCGCGATCGCCTTCACGACGTCGCTGCCGCGGCAGAAGCCGCCGTCGACCATGATCCTGGCGCGGCCCTTCACGGCATCGACGATCTCCGGCAGCACGTGCATGGCGCCGCGGCCGTGGTCGAGCTGGCGGCCGCCATGGTTGGAGACGTAGATCCACTCGACGCCGTGATCGAGCGCGATCAACGCGTCCTCGGCGGTCGCGATGCCCTTGATCACCAGCGGAATCTTGAACTTGTCCTTGATCAGCTTGACCGTGCGCCACTCCAGCCCCTTCTGGAAGTCGCCGCCGGTCGAGCGCATCCGGCTTTCCCGGACGTAGCGCTTGGCGATGTCGCGCTCGCGCCGGCTGTAATGGGCGGTGTCGACGGTCAGGCAGAAGGCGGCGTAGTTCTTCGCGATGGCGCGGCCGACGTGATCCTCGACGAAGGCGTCATCGCCGCGCACATAGAGCTGAAACAGCCGGCAGGCGTCGGGCGAGGCGTCCGCGGTGTTCTCCAGGCCCGGCTCCGACACCGAGCTCAGCATATGGGCCGCGCCGAAGCTGCCGACCCCGCGCACCACGGCGGCCGCGGCATGGGGATCGAAGATTTCCAGCGCGCCGACCGGCGCCAGCATCACCGGCAGACGCAGCCTGCGCCCGAACCGTTCGACCGAGCCATCGACCTTGGCGACGTTGCGCAGCACGCGCGGGCGGAAGGCGATCTCGTCCAGCGCCATGCGGTTGCGGCGCATCGTGGTCTCGGTCTCGGCGGCGCCGACGATGTAGTCCCAGGCGTTCTGGTTGAGATTGGCGCGCGCCTTGCGCACGAATTCGTGGAGGTTCTGAAACGTGTCATTGCTCGCGCCAAGCTCGACGTTGCGCGTCGGCCGGATCGGGGTCGCCTCGTTCATCCTGTCAGTCCTCCCGCAAATTCCCAATAGCTTGTTGTTCGCGTATCGCGTCCGGCGGCGTGACGCCATCCCAAAATTGCATGGCTTGCGGGGCGAGACAAACGATACGGCAAGTGTTTGCCGCTATGCGGCTGAGATCGTGCCCGGTATCGTCGGCTGCGGAAGCTCTCGAGGAATGGGCCATGTCGGAGTTCTCGTTGTTCTCGCCTTTCACGATCCGCGGCGTGACCTTGCGCAACCGCATCGTCGTGCCGCCGATGCACCAGTATTCGGCCGTGAAAGGCTTTCCGACCGACTGGCACCTGATGAACGCCGGCAAGTTCGCCGCCGGCGGCGCCGGCCTCGTGATCGTCGAATCGACCAAGGTCGAGCGGCGTGGCTGCGGTACGGTCGGCGATCTCGGCATCTGGGACGATGTCTTCATTGCCCCGCTCAGGCGGATCGCCGGTTTCATCAAGGAGCAGAACGCCGTCGCCGGCATCCAGCTCGGTCATTCCGGACGCAAGGCGCGCGCCAGGCGCCCATGGGAAGGCGATGGCCCGCTCGCTCCAACGGCTGAGATCGACGACTGGGATGCCTGGAGCCCGGTGGCGCCGAGCGCGATCGCCCATGGCGAGAAGTGGCCGGCGCCGCGGGCGCTCGAACGGGGCGAGGTGAAGGACCTGGTGCAGGCCTGGGCCGACGCCGCGCGGCGGGCCGAGGCCGCCGGCTTCGACGTGCTGGAGCTGCACGGGGCCCACGGCTATCTCGTGCACGAGTTCCTTTCGGAACGGTCCAACCGGCGCGCGGACGAATATGGCGGCTCCGAATCGAATCGGATGCGCTTCATCACCGAGGTCGTCGAGGCGGTCCGTGGCTGCTGGCCCGATCACAAACCGTTGTTCGTGCGGCTGTCGGTCGAGGACAACGCCGGCTTTGGGCCTGAACAGAGCGTCCGGCTCGCGAAAATCCTCAAGCCCAGGGGTGTCGATGTCATCGACTGCTCCTCCGGCGGGATCACAGATGCGGCACCGATCCTGGGCAGGGAGATCAAATACAGCTATCAGGTGCCGCTGTCGGAGTATGTCCGCCGCCATGCAGATATCATGACGATGGCGGTCGGGCTCATCATCCACGGCGACCAGGCCGAGCGGATATTGCAGGAAGGGCAGGCAGATCTGATCGCGATCGGCCGGGAAATCCTCAATAATCCGAACTGGCCGATGGACGCTGCCCTGAAATTGGGCGTCGAGGGATCGTTCCGTCATGTCCCGCCGCAGTTCGGCTGGTGGCTCGGGACGAGGCACAAGCGCGGGTTCGGGACCCGGCCCTCGACCTGGCAGGTCGGCCTTGAAGTCGGCCTTGAAGAAAACAGAAAGGTATTGTGACCTCAATATTTCAACCCTAATTGTCTCCCCAGGCAGGCACGGAAAGCGGCGGACACGATGCGGAAGAATTTCCTATTTCTTTTGGGCTCGCTGACCGGCATGGGCCTGACCCTGCTGGTCACTGGACCGCAGAGCGAACATTGGATCGCCAGGGCCAAGGCGGCGGCGAGCGCGGCCGATACCTATTCCCAGCTCAATCTGTTCGGCGAAGTGTTCGAGCGGGTCCGCGCCGACTATGTCGAGAAGCCGGATGACAGCTCGCTGGTCGAGGGCGCCATCAACGGCATGGTCACCTCGCTCGATCCGCATTCGCGCTACATGAACGACAAGGCCTGGCACGAGATGCAGGAGACGACCTCCGGAGAGTTCGGCGGGCTCGGCATCGAGGAGACGATGGAGGACGGCCTGGTCAAGGTCGTGGCCCCCATCGACGACACGCCGGCGGCGAAGGCCGGCATCCTGTCCGGCGACCTGATCACCCAGATCGACGACGAGGCGGTGCAGGGGCTCTCGCTGGAGCAGGCTGTCAACAAGATGAAGGGCGCGGTCAACACCAAGACGCACCTGAAGATCGTCCGCAAGGGCAAGGACGCACCGCTCGACGTCACCCTCACCCGCGAGATCATCCGCGTACGGCCCGTCCGCTTCCACACCGAAGGCGGCGACATCGGCTATATCCGCATCACCTCGTTCAACGAGCAGACCACGGACGGCCTGCACAAGGCGGTTGCCGACATCAACAAGGAGATTCCGCAGGACAAGCTCGCCGGCTATGTCGTCGACCTCCGCAACAATCCGGGCGGATTGCTCGATCAGGCGGTGTCGGTTTCGAGCACCTTCATGCCGCGCGGCGAGGTCGTCTCGACCCGCGGCCGCAACCCCGAGGAGACCCAGCGCTTCACCGCGCATGGCGGCGACCTCACCAAGGGCAAGCCGCTCGTGGTCCTGATCAATGGCGGCTCGGCCTCGGCGTCCGAGATCGTGGCCGGCGCGCTGCATGATCACAAGCGCGCGACCCTGATCGGCACCCGCTCGTTCGGCAAGGGCTCGGTGCAGACCATCATTCCGCTCGGCGCCGGCAATGGCGCGCTGGCGCTCACCACGGCGCGCTACTTCACGCCGTCCGGCCGGTCGATCCAGGCCCAGGGCATCACGCCCGACATCGAAATCCTGCAGAACGTGCCGGACGAGCTGAAGGGCCGTGCCGACATCCGCGGCGAGGCCTCGATGCGCGGCCATCTCTCGGCCGAAGGCGCCGAGCAGACCGGCTCGCAGTCCTACGTCCCGCCGGACGAAAAGGACGACAAGGCGCTGCACGCGGCCTACAACCTGCTGCGCGGCATCACCGTCAACGCCGACGTGCAGCCGACCCCGCCGGCGCCGAAATCGTCGGTGCCGAACTAAAGCGGCGGTCGCGGGAGGGCGGGCCAGACGCGATGGCGTCGTGCCCACCATGATCCCGACGGCGTTGCCGTGAAGGGTGGCGCTTCGCCTTCGCTCTCCGAGCTTCGGCCAAGCTTAGCCGAGCCTGCGGTTCAAACCCGCCGGGCCGGCAACGCCGCTCAGCGGCGTGCGCGAAGTTCAGATTCAACATTTTCAAACAGCATTCGATGTCGTCGTCCGGCTTGCGAGCCCGCCGAAGCCTTTGGCGTAGGCGGGACCGGGCGACCCACGACGCCGCGGCCTATCGATTCGAGCACTGACGTCTCTGAATGCTGGATGCCCCGCTTTCGCGGAGCATGACAGCGGAGGGTGTGCGACAGGAGAGGACATACGCTCGCGTTCTCGCGACGGGATTCGTCCGAGGCTTGCTACATGCATCGCCCTCGAAATCGGGGAGGGCGCAGGGAATGCCGGATG
>NZ_JAFAVV010000395.1 GCF_019242285.1 Bradyrhizobium sp. | reverse complement strand
ATGTCGAGCGCCTGCCGCTCGGCTTCGAGATTGCGGGTGCGGATGCGGATCATCGAATCCTGCTCGATGTCGTTGCGCAATTTGCGCTTGGCCTCGATCTCCTCCATCAGGCTGGTCAGGCCCTGCGCGTCGAACCGGTTCGACGGGTTGAAATATTCCAGATCCGTCTGGTCGAGGTCGGTGATCGCGACCGACTCCAGCTCGAGACCGTTTTGCGCCAGCGCCTCGGTCGCGGCGGTCTTGACGCGGGCGACATAGTCGCCGCGCTGCTCGTGCATCTGCTCCATGGTCATTTCGGCGGCGACCGAGCGGATCGCAGAGACGAATTTGCCCGACAGCAGCGCATGCAATTGCTCCGGTTCCAGCGTGCGGCGGCCGAGTGTTGCGGCGGCGATTGCGACGGCCTCCCGCGTCGGCTGCACCCGGACGTAGAAGTCGGCCTCGATGTCGACGCGCATGCGGTCGCGGGTGATCACGGCATCGTTCCGCGCACGGACGATCCCCATCGGGATCACGTTCATGTTGACCGGCGTGTAGTCGTGGATGAATGGCAGCACGAAGGCGCCGCCGTTGATCACGACCCGCTCGCCGAGGAAGCCGGTCCGCACGAAGGAGACTTCCTTCGAGGAGCGGTGATAGAGCCAGTTCACGATATAGACCGCGATGACGATCACGACGATCGCCACGATCAGCCAGAGGATCAATTCGCCTACGACAACCCCCGACATGTTCTCCTCCCTCAGATCTCAAGCATTATCGGGCACCGATTGCCTTGAACTTCCGAACCTGCTCCGTGAGCGCCCGCTCCACCGGCAACCGCTCCATCGAGGAAGCGCCGTAGAAGCCGTGGCAATGACGCGTGTGCTTCATGACGAAATCGGCATCCGCCGGCTCCGCGATCGGGCCGCCATGCGCCAGCACGAGAATGTCGGAGTTGACGCTGAGCGCGGCGCCGGCCCATTCATCGATCAACGTCGGGCAGTCTTCGAGCTTGGGTGCGGTCTGCGCGCCGATCGAGCCGCCCGTGGTCAGGCCGAGATGACAGACGATGATATCGGCGCCCGCGATCGCCATGGCGGCAGCCTGCGCCTCGCTGAACACATAGGGCGTGGTCAGCATGTCCTTGTCACGCGCCTTGGCGATCATGTCGATTTCCAGCGCGTAGGACATGCCGGTCTCTTCGAGATTGGCCCGGAATACGCCATCGATGATACCGACCGTCGGAAAATTCTGCACCCCGGCAAAGCCCAGCGCCTTCAACTGGTCGAGGAACACGTCCATGTCGCGGAACGGATCGGTGCCGTTGACGCCGGCGAGCACGGGCGTCTTCGTCACCACCGGCAGCACCTCGCCCGCCATCTCGACGACGATCGCGTTGGCGTCGCCATAGGCGAGCAGGCCGGCGAGCGAGCCGCGCCCGGCCATGCGGTAGCGGCCGGAATTGTAGATGACGATGAGATCGACGCCGCCGGCCTCCTCGCATTTCGCCGACAGCCCGGTGCCGGCGCCGCCGCCGACGATCGGCTCGCGCCGCTTCGCCATCTCGCGAAACTTCTTCAACAGGGCGGCGCGTTCAAACCTCGGCATGGGTCACCTCGCCATTCTCCGCCGTGTCATGCTGCGTCCGAGCAGGGGCCGGAACGCGCCAACGATCGCGGAAGCAAATTCGGGATCGTTGATGTTGCGCCTGATCCGGATGAGCCGGCGATTGCTGGTCGGCCGCACCGTGCGCTCCAGCGCGCCGAACAACGCCGCATCCGCTTCCGGATCCCAGAACGGCTGGCCCGGCGCATCGAGCGCCGAGACGCCGCCTTCCGGCAGGAAGAAACGCACCGGGCCGTCCATCCGGTTCAGCCGCTCGCCGATCCAGCGCCCTATCCGCTCGTTCTCGTCCGCGGTGGTGCGCATCAATGTCACCTGCGGATTGTGGACGTGAAATTTGCGGCTGCGGTAGCGCTCGGGGATGGTGTCGGGCGCGCCGAAATTGACCATGTCGAGCGCGCCAACCGAGCCGACATAGGGCACCCGGGTGCGGATGATCGCACCGAAACGATCCTCGGTCGCCGGAAACACGCCGCCCATCAGGAGATCGCAGACCTCAGTGGTCGTGAGGTCGATGACACCGGCTAGCAATGCAGAATCGACCAGCTTCTCCATCGAGCGGCCGCCGACGCCGGTCGCGTGGAACACCAGGCATTCGTAGTCGTCGCGGAGCTCGGCCGCGATCTTCTGTACCGCGGGCGTAGTGACACCGAACATGGTGATGCCGATCGATGGTCGCGCCGGCCCGCTGTCACGCCGCGGCTTGCTTTCCTCCAGCCGGGCCTTGACCATGCCGGCGAGCGCGTGGGCGCCGTTGGCGAGCACGGTGCGCGAGATCGAGTTGAGGCCCTGCACGTCGGTGACCGAATACATCATGGCGATATCGGCAGGTCCGACGTAGGGACCGATGTCACCCGAGGCGACCGAGGAGATGATCAGCTTCGGTACGCCGACGGGCAGCTCGCGCATCGCGGGCGCCACCAGCGAGGCGCCGCCGGAGCCGCCGGCCGAGATGATGCCGGCCACATTGCCCTGCCGGCGCAGCCATTTCGCGAACGCCTCCGCCATCGCAGTGACGGACGCCCCGCGATCGGTCCCGAACACGCCTGCACCACCCCGGGCATGGTTGAGCGCGATCTCCTGAGCGGACACGTCGGAAGTCGAGAGCTTGCCGCTGGTGGAGACGTCGACCAGCCGCGTGCGGAGACCTGCGCCCGCGATAATGTCGCGGATGTAGCGCAGCTCCTCGCCTTTTGTGTCGAGCGTGCCGGCCACGAGCACGACCGGCGGACCGGCTGTCGACGACGCCCCCACTTCGCGTCGTGGCCGCGCGGCTTCCTCAAGCCGCGACACCGTCGCCGAAAGCGTGCGCGCCTGCGCCTCGATGCGCGCGATCGGTACCGGCTGCGACCAGCGCGTCGGCAGCGTCGGGTTGGAAACGTAGACTCGGATCGGTCCACCGCTGCGCGGACGTGGCCCCGCACTCGTCTCGGTGGGCGCGCGGGCATCCGCCTCGATCGGCGCCTCGGCGGCATGCTGGCCGACGCCGAGCAGCCGCTGCTGCAATTCACGATCCGCCGAAAGCCGCACGGATTCGATGATCCGGTTGATGCGGCCGTTGACCATGATCGCGACCTGCTTCGACACCGCGGTCGCAACGCCGATGTTCTGCTCGATCACCAGCACCGAGATGTCGCTCTCCTCGCCCAGGCGAACCAGGATGTCCTCGACCTGCGCGACGATGACAGGCGCGAGCCCTTCGGTCGGCTCGTCCATGATCAAGAGATGCGGGTTGGTCAGCAGCGCACGAGCGATCGCCAGCATCTGCTGTTCGCCGCCGGAGAGCTGACCGCCGCCGTTGCTCTTGCGTTCGGCCAGCCGCGGGAACGTCTCATAGATGCGCTCGATGCTCCAGGCACCGCGGCGCATGCCTGCGGCAAGCCTCAGATGTTCATCCACGCTGAGCGAGCGCCACAATCGCCTGCCCTGCGGCACGTAACCAACTCCGAGCTGTGCGATCCGCGTCGGGCCGAGCCGCGTGATATCCTCGCCGCGCACGCGGACCGAGCCGCTGCTCGCCCGCAGCAGCCCCATGATGGTGTTGCACAGCGTGGTCTTGCTCATGCCGTTGCGGCCGACCACCGAGAACACGCCGGACTCCAGCCTCAGGTCGACGCCTTGCAGCGCATGCAAATGCCCATAATACACGTCGAGGCCCCT
>NZ_JAFAVV010000273.1 GCF_019242285.1 Bradyrhizobium sp. | reverse complement strand
AGGTAGCGGTTGCCGCCCCAGGTCAAGACCAGCATGAACACCACGGCGGACGCCATCAGCAGCAGGCCGCCGAGCCAGTCGACCTCGCGGCGGCGGTGAAACACCGGAATCCTGCGCATCTTCGGCAACAACAGCGCCAGCGCCGCGACCGCCAGCGGCACGTTGATCCAGAAGATCATCGACCAGTGCAGATGCTCGGCGAAGAAGCCACCCAGCACCGGCCCGCCGACGCCGGCCGCAACCCAGACGCCGGAGAAATAGGCCTGGTACTGGCCGCGCTCGCGGGGGCTCACCAGGTCGGAGATCACCGTCTGCACGATCGGCAGGATGCCGCCGCCGCCGAGCCCCTGCAGGGCGCGGGCGAGAATGAGGATGCCCATGTTCGGCGCCACCGCGCACAGCACGGAGCCGGCGATGAACAGGCTCAGCGCCACGATGATCATGGCGCGGCGGCCATAGATGTCGCTCAGGGTGCCGAACACCGGCGCCACCGAGGTCGAGGCCAGCAGATAGGCGGTAATCACCCAGGACAGGTTGGGGACGTCCTGGAACTGGCGGCCGATGGTCGGCAACGCGGTCGCGACGATGGTCTGGTCCAGCGCGGCCAGGAACATCGCCAGCATCAGGCTCATCAGGATGGTGCGGATCTCGGCCGGGGTCAGCGGCGCGCGCGGCGCCAGCGGCGGTGCGTCCGACAGCGCGATCACGTCAGGTGAAAGTTCCGTCAGCTCTTCGGCAAGAGAGGCAGGCAAAGGATGTGAGGCGGCAGGGTCACGGCTCTGCCGTTCGAACTTGTTCATGAGGACATTTTGGCGCTGGCGCGGTGAAGGCCGCGTTGAATTTTTCGAGTCGGATGCAATCTAGGCAATCATTGTGCTCTGCGGCAGACCGTTCCACGCATGGGTGTGTCCCGAAAGCTGTCCTTCGCAATCGCGTGATGGATGGCGCCCGGCGATCCGGCGTTGGACGATTGCCTCCTTGACGATTAGAGCTTGGGCCGCCTCTTCAGCCGCGCCTGCTTCGGCAGGAGCTGCGGCCAGCGGACAATGTGATCCTCAAGGTCGGCGTCGGCGATATCGAGCTCGGTTCCCTCGACCCGCCCGCGCACCGAGACGCCGGCTTCATGCACCGTCTCGGGGTCGCCCGAGATCAGCGGGTGCCACCAATAGAGATCGCGCCCCTCGGCCACCAGGCGATAGCCACAGCTCGGCGGCAGCCAGTTGATGGTGCGGACATTCTCCGGTGTCAGGCGGACGCAATCGGATACTTTTTCTGAACGATTCGCGTAATCCTTGCAGGTGCATAGGCCGGCGTCCAGAAGCTTGCAGGAAACATGGGTGAAGAAGATCCTGCCGGTATCCTCATCCTCGAGCTTCTCCAGGCAGCAGCGGCCGCAGCCATCGCACAGGCTTTCCCATTCGACGTCGGACATCTCCTCCAACGTCTTGGTTTTCCAGAAGAAACCCTCCTGGTCCGAAACTGGTTTGGGCGGCGCGGTCATGGCTGCGAGCGGGCTTCGGAAGCTCCTCAAGAACGGTCACAATCCACTTAGGAGGTGGAGCGGCATGCGCGCAAGTGCGCGGTGAGCACAACCATCGACCGCGAACGCGATCGTCCTGGCCGACGGGCCCGGGCGACCGCCGGCCCCCTTGACTCTGGCGATCAAAAGTCGGCGCAGGTCATTGGTTTAACGGCGCTGCTCAGGTAGATAGAGACTCGCTGTTCATCCGACGACGCTGAAGCGCCCTGGTTTCTGGAAGCGCCTTGGGTTTGCCTTAACAATCCACCAAAATGGCGTCGCGGCACCCCTGCCGGGTGCGCGACCACTTTGCAAGACGAAGAGTCCTCGTGCCGCGCCAGATCATCCCACCGCATTGGAAGACCCGGATCCGGCATTTCATGCTGGATCTCGACGCGCGCATCGATTCCAGCCTGTTCTCCTCCGCCAAGGGCGCCCGCGAGCTCTACGAGCGCTTCTCGACCTTCATGGACCGCTTCTATGTCGGCGGATGGAAGCGCTGGGTGTTCATCGAGCCGTTCTCGGAAGCCGCAACGCTCGGGCTCGGCGGCCTGGTGCTGCTGCTGACGCTGGCGATCCCGGCCTTCCGCGAGACTGCGGACGAGGACTGGCTGAAGAAATCCGACCTCGCGGTCTCGTTCCTCGACCGCTACGGCAACCCGATCGGCAGCCGCGGCATCAAGCACAATGATTCGATTCCGCTGGAGGACTTTCCGGACAACCTGATCAAGG
Source organism: Bradyrhizobium sp. (assembly GCF_019242285.1). Taxonomy (GTDB): domain Bacteria; phylum Pseudomonadota; class Alphaproteobacteria; order Rhizobiales; family Xanthobacteraceae; genus Bradyrhizobium. Next base: position 281 of record NZ_JAFAVV010000273.1, on the reverse strand, counting down.
CGACGCTCGCCACCGAGGACCGCCGCTTCTACGAGCATTTCGGCATCGACATCCCCGGCCTGGCGCGTGCGCTCGTCACCAACGCCCAGGCCGGCGGCGTGCGCCAGGGCGGCTCCTCGATCACCCAGCAGCTGGCGAAGAACCTGTTCCTCTCCAACGAGCGCACCATCGAGCGCAAGGTCAACGAGGCGTTCCTGGCGATCTGGCTGGAGACGCGGCTGACCAAGAACGAGATCCTCAAGCTCTATCTCGACCGCGCCTACATGGGCGGCGGCACCTTC
>NZ_JAFAVV010000028.1 GCF_019242285.1 Bradyrhizobium sp. | reverse complement strand
GCGACGGCGTGCGCGTGGCGCTCGACCCACGGCTGCGCCGGCGGGACGCATGACCATGCTGGAGATCACCGACCTGACGCTGAGCACCCACGCAGGCGGGCGGCGCATCGACCTCCTGCGCAAGGTCTCCGTCTCACTTGCACGCGGCAAGGTGCTGGGGCTGGTCGGCGAGTCCGGCGCCGGCAAGAGCATGATCGGCCGCGTCGTCGCCGGGCAGATTCCACAAGGTTTTGAAATCACGCAAGGGCGCGTGATCTTCGAGGATGCAAACCTGCTCGCGCTCGACCGCGGCAAATGGCGCGCGCTGCTGGGTCGGCGCATCGCCTTCATCCCGCAGGAGCCGCTGACCGCTCTGAACCCGGTGCTGACCATCGCCCGGACTTTTGACGAGCACCTGGCGCATCTCGGCATCGCGCCCAAGCGGCGACGCGCGCTGATGCGCGAGCAGCTCGACGCCGTTCATCTGCCGAAACCCGACGAGATGCTGGCGCGCTATCCGCACGAGCTGTCCGGCGGGCAGTGCCAGCGCGTGCTGATCGCGATGGCCTTCGTCGCCAACCCCGCGTTGATCATCGCCGACGAGCCGACCACGGCGCTCGACGTCGTCAGCCAGGTCAACGTGCTGCGGCTGCTCGCCGAGCAGCGCCGCGCGCACGACACCGCGATGCTGCTGATCACCCACGATCTCCGCCTTGCGGCCCATGTCTGCGACGACATCGCCGTGCTCTATGCGGGCGAAGCGGCCGAATGCGGCCCGGCGCGCGAGGTGCTGCGCCGCTCGCGCCATCCCTACACGCTCGCGCTCGACCGGGCGACGCCGGACGTGCACGGCCCGCGCCGCCCACTGGCGGGGCTGCGCGGCCAGATGCCCGGCCTCAGCGCGCTCGCGACGATTCCCGGCTGCCGCTTCGCCAATCGCTGCGAGCGGCGCATCGCCGCCTGCGAGATCGAACCGCCGGCGATGACCGAGCGCGCGTCCGGCCACGCCGTACGTTGCCTCCGGCCGCTTGATGCCTCGGTGCAGGAGACCATCGCCGACGATCCGGGAGAGGTGCCGGCGGCCGGCTGGCACGTTCCCGGCGATGCCGGTTTGACAAAACCGCTGGTCGAGCTGCGCGACGTCACCCTGCGCTACACCGCGCGGCGCGGCCTGTTCGGACAGCGCAAGGTCCACACCACGGCGGTCGACGGCCTTTCGCTCACCATCCGTCCCGGCGAGTTCATCGGCGTCGTCGGCGAGAGCGGCAGCGGCAAGAGCTCGGTGGCGCGGTTGATCGTCGGCGCCCAGGAGCTCACGGGCGGCACGCTCCTGATCGAAGGGCAGGACCGCGCATCGGCGAGCCCGAAAGTGCTGCGACTCAACCGCGAGCACGTCCAGATGATCTTCCAGGATCCGCATTCCGCGCTCAATCCGCGCCGCTCGGTCTATCGCCTGCTGACCCAGGCCTATGAGGCCGACCGGCTCGCAGCGAGGCTCGACGCGCAGCCCCGCACCGAGCGTGCGCGCGACCTTGTCGGCGACGTCGGCCTGCCGGCGGACACGCTGGTGCGTTTTCCCAGCCAGCTCTCCGGCGGCCAGAAGCAGCGCGTCAACATCGGCCGCGCGCTCTGCGTGATGCCGCGGCTGATCGTCGCCGACGAGATCGTCTCCGGCCTCGACGTGTCGGTGCAGGCGCAGATTCTCAACCTCCTGACCGAGCTCGGCAGGCGTCATGGCATCGCGCTGGTGCTGATCTCGCACGACCTCTCGGTGGTGCGCCATCTCTGCTCCCGAATCCTCGTCATGCGGCGCGGCAAGGTGGTCGAGCAGGGCAGGACCGAAACCGTGTTCGCCGACCCGCAACACGCCTATACCAGGCTGCTGCTGGCGTCGGTGCCGCCGGCCGATCCGTCCATCCCATGGCCGCCGGCCGCCGCCCCCGTTTGAGAGGAGACCGGACGGAATGACGAGACACCGCATCTGGGCGCAGGGCGCCACCGACCAGGTCGGCCACCGCGCCTATCTTTCGCACCTCTTGCCGCACATGAAGGCCTGCACCGATCCGGACTTCGAGCTGGAGTTCAAGACCATGACGCCGTCGGTGACGACGGTGCATGCATTATCGGAATTCCGCTTTTCCCGCGCGGTGATACGCGGCGCCATTCAAGCTGAGAAGGAAGGTTATGACGCCTTCTTCATGAACCACTTCCAGGACGTCGGCCTCTACGACGCGCGCGCCTCGGTGAGCATTCCGGTGCTCGGCCTCGGCGAAGCCACCCTGCTCCATGCCTGCACCATGGGCCGCAAGCTCGGGCTGCTCGCGATCAACCCGGCCTTCATCCCTGTTCATGCCGAGCAGGTGCAGCGTTATGGCTTGCAGCAGCGGGTCGCCGGCATCCGGGCCATCAATGCGGGCATTGCCGACTACATGGAAGCCTTCGAGCAGCCTGGGAAGAAGGCCGAGCTGTTCGCGGTCTTCGCGCGCGAGGCGCGCCATCTGATCGATCTCGGCGCCGACGTGATCGTGCCGACCGGCGGCATCCCGATGATGCTGTTCGGCAACGAGCCGGACGTCAACATCGACGGCGCCCCGGTCGTCAACGGCGTCACCGTGGTGATCAAGGCCGCCGAGATGGCCGTGAAGCTGAAGCAGCTCGGGATGGCGGTCGCGAGCCGCCATCCCCAGTCCGGCTTCGCGCTGCCGTCGCCCCAGGCGCTGGAAGAGTTCTTGCAGCACGGGTAGCCTCACCGCGTCATGATATTTGTAGGGTGGGCCAAGCGCAGCGTGCCCACCATCTAGCGTCGTGCTCGCTGGAAGATGGTGGGCACGCTACGCTTAGCCACCCTACTGGTCCACGGTCGCTATGCCGTCACATCCCGCTGACACGAATCAGATCAACTGAATGCGCGATGACAACTCCTCAGCAGCGCCCGTTCCTCGCCTCCTATTGCATGATCCGGGCCAACGGCACGATTCTGGTTCAGCGCCGTTTCAACACCGGCTATCTCGACGGCCAGTGGGCGCTGCCTTCCGGACATGTCAGGGACGGCGAGGACGCGCTTGCCGCCGCCTCGCGCGAATTATGCGAGGAGACCAGTCTCGTCGTGCAGCCCGACGACTGGCGCTTCGTCTGCGCCATGCACCGTCGCACCGACCGAACGATCGTCGACCTGTTCTTCACAACCGACAGATTCTCCGGCACGCCCCGCATCTGCGAGCCGGACAAATGCGACGGGCTGGCCTTTTTTCCCATGAATGCGTTGCCCCAACCCTTGGCAGGCTACATCGGCGTCGCAATCGATTGTCTCAATGGCCTCAGCCCGCGTCATGGCGCCTATCACAGCGAGGGCTGGGCCTGAAAAGATCGCCGACGAACCTGACGCGCACGAGATAAGCGTCGCGGCCGGCTCGCTGTTCTCAATGCGGATGGGCGGTCGCGAACGGATCGTTCGGGGGCGGCGACAGCACCGGCTTCCAGTCCGTCAGCTTCTGAAACAGATAGGTGTCGTACACGGTCCCGCGCCAGGTCAGGTCGGTTTCGCCGGCGGGTCGCAACATCGCGCTGGTCTTCGACAGGATCGCCGCCTCCGGATCATCCTTGGGCGCGACATAGAGCCCGACCGGCCCATCGAGCGCCGGCTCGGCAAATCCGATGAAGCGACGGCGCTCGTCGACCTGGACGACCGGCACGCCGGCCTGCCTCAGGTGCCATCTCAATTGGGAATAGATCCGGTAGTCTGTCTTTTTT
>NZ_JAFAVV010000804.1 GCF_019242285.1 Bradyrhizobium sp. | reverse complement strand
GTGCCGGAGAATCTGGTTCACGTCGACATCAATCCGAAGGTGTTCAACGCCAACTACCCGGCCAAGGTCGCGATCCCAGGCGACGCGCGCGCCGTGCTGCGCGAGCTCCTGCGCGTGCTCGACGCCAAGCCGCGCCGGAACGCCGACGGCGCGCTGCGTGAGCAGATCAGGGACGACAAGGCGGCCTATCGCGAGAGCTGGGTCCGCAGCGACACGGCCGGGCTGGTCAACCCCGCGCGGTTCTTCGCCGGCCTGCGGACAAGCATGCCGGATGACGGCATCATCGCGATCGATGACGGCAACCACACCTTTCTTACCGCCGAACTGATGCCGATTCACGCGCCTAAGAGTGTGATTTTGCCGACCGACTTCAACTGCATGGGCTACGCGGTGCCGGCTGCGATCGGCGCCAAGCTGGCCTTTCCCGACCGTTCGGTGCAGGCGATCGTCGGCGACGGCGCCTTCATGATGACCTGCATGGAGATCGTGACGGCCGCGAGCAATGGCCTCGGCATCGTCTACTACGTCTTCAACGACGGCGAGCTCGCCCAGATCGGACAAGCGCAGGCGCTTCCCTACGCCCGCAAGCCCTGCACGACTCTCGGCCGGCTCAACATCGAGGGCGTGGCGATGGCGACCGGCGCCGCCTACCTCGCGATGAACGACAACGACGCGATCGCAGGCGTGATCGCCAAGGCCGGTGAGATCGCAGGCGAGGGCAGGCCGGTCATCGTCGACGTGCGCATCGACTACTCGAAGAAGACCGCCTTCACGCTCGGCACGGTGAAGACCAATTTCGGTCGATTTCCGCTGAACGAGAAACTGCGCTTCCTGTCGCGCGCGGCGATACGGCATGTCACCGGATAGACCTGATGAGATCAGGCTAGATACTGGCGGCAGCGGCGGACGCGAGGGGAGAGGTGAACGTTTGCCGCAACCCGATTCAACCCAAATCCATCGCGATCGAGCGAGGTGAAGTCCAAGCATCTCGCTTCGACTACCAAACATCCAACACCTCGCATTCTCGCGGCGCTGGGCGTCCGAGTGTTGCGAAGACGGGACCCTCTTCAGAAGTGAGAGGGCGCAGGGAAGACCGGGCGCCGGCCAGCGCCCATGGCCCCCGTGCAACAAAGAACGCACGGGGCAGGAACCACAGGCTCAGCCGAGAACACCCGGCCTTCCCTGCGCAGTGGGTTGACGGCTTACTCCGCGCTCTCCCCGGGGACCGGGCTTTCTTGCCCCCGTCGCCCGCGCGCGATGCCAGAAGCATCGTCGCGAGCTTGACACCAGCGTCGGGGTGTCAGGACCACGCGTCTTCGCCGTCCGCAAGGGATCGTTCGTCGGCGCCCTCAGATGAGAACGCTGCGACCCCTCGCGGCCACCGCTCCCCGCCTCCACGTCCGTGACGACCGCGAAGCGCCCCTCTGCATGAGGCGGGATAGGCGGGAGAATAATTCTGATTTGGAGAAATGTCAAGTGTGATTTTGAAAATCAGAAATTAATTGAGACGTGGCGTGCCTCGACCGGACAATGGGGCTGGCTTGACTCCGTGTTCTTATTATGTTCTCATTTGGGTCAAGGGCCTCCGCGATAGCCGTGGTCAGATCCAGAGAGATCATCATGCCAAGCCGTCTGCCGCAGCTCCTGCACTATGTGATCTGGCGTTGCAGCCCCGCCGAACTGGGGGCAACCAGGCTCAACGAGATTTGCTGGTACTCAGACGTCGACACGTACCGCAAGCTCGGACGCAGCATTACCGGGGCAAGCGATTACACGAGATCGCAGTTTGGCCCGACCCCGAAAGGGGTTGACGACGTCATCGAGGCGCTCTCGCGCCAGAGCCGAATTGCCGTTTCCAAGGATAATTACTACGGCCGTCCCAAGACGATGTATTTGTCTCGCGTCAAGCCGGACATCGGCGTCTTTTCCTCAGATGAGATCGCGATCGTCGATGCGATCGCCGACATCATCTGCTCGAATCCTTCCTCCGCGAGCATCTCGCGCGTCGCAGACAATGCTCTCTGGGAAGAGATCGAGTTGGGCGCCGACGTTCCGATCGCTGCGGCCGCGGTAATCCCGGGTGAGATCACCGCCCGGGATGTCTCCTGGGCAGAGAAAATGATCGCAGACTTTGATGCACATAGCGCGCCCGCCTGATGGCTTCATCGTTCGGCAATCCAAGGCGGTTGAAGCACTTATCAAGGCGAGTTGCGAACAATGGCCGCGCCTTGATGCACACTGGCTCGCCATACAGCAGAGGCTGAAGTTCACGGGTCATCGCGAAGGTTTGCTGATCGGGCCGCACCGTCCGGGCTGGAAGCTCTTCGTGGACGATGGCGACCCGCCGGCCGGCCTGCCGAGGATTCGTGTCGTCTACCGTATTCTTGGCGACACGCTCTCGATCGATATGGCAAGCATCGGTTAGCGAAGGCAGCTGCGCAAGTTCTCAGCAACCGTCGTCATCATGTGGCGGATTTCGCCTCGGCTGATCCGCCCTGCGACCTCGTCCAATCCCGTCGAGCATCCATGCGTGGGCGGCAATTGACACCGGCATGTCCGGCGTTAGCCTGCCACGCGTGATCGCCCATCAAGGCGCGACAGAACAAACAGGCAGGGTGGAACGCATGATCAGCGTCGTCGTGGCGTGAAGGGAGACGCGTGTGCCGCTCCACTGGCGCCGTTCCGAATCCGCAACTATCGTTTTCTGTGGCCGTCCGATCTTCTGACCTCCTGGGCCTTCGAGATGGAGGCGCAGGTGCTCGGCTGGTACATCGTGGTCGAGACCGGATCGGTCGTGCTCCTGACGCTGCTGGCCTCGCTCACCTATGTCGGCACGCTGATCGCGCCGCTGTTCGGCGTGATCGGCGACCGCATCGGCCACCGCGACCTGCTCGGCCTGATGCGCGCCTCCTACGCGGTGTGCTCCGGTGTGCTGATGCTGCTCGCGCTGACGCATCGTCTGACGCCGACGGTGGTCATCGTGACCGTGGCGATCATGGGCATGGTCCGTCCATCGGACCTCGGGGTGCGCGGCGCGCTGGTCGCCGATATCATGCCACCGGAGCTGTTGGTCGGCGCGATCAGCGTGTCGCGCACCACGATGGACACCGCGCGCATCGCGGGCGCGTTGACCGGCACCGGCCTGTTCGCGCTGCTTGGGATCGGCCCGGCCTATGTCGCGGTCGTCGCGCTCTATCTGGCCGCGACGGCGCTGACCTTCTGTGTCGTGGGGCCGCCGAATCCGCATCTTTCCGCGCCGGGGGCCGACGCCGGACTGCCGCGCTCGCCGCTCCGCGACCTGAAGGAGGGCGTGGCCTATATCCGGGGCATGCCGCGCATGCAGGCCGCGTTGTCGATCGCCTTCATCACCAACCTGACCGCCTATCCCACGACCAACGGGCTGCTGCCCTATGTGGCGCGCGAGATCTATGGGACCGACCAGACCGGGCTCGGCTACATCTCGGCGAGTTTTGCGGCCGGCTCCCTGATCGGGGCGATCGTTCTGATGCTCGCCGGCAACGGGGTGCGCATGGCGCGGCTTCTGATCGGCACGTCGATGGCGTGGTACGTGATGCTGCTGGCGTTCGCGCAGATGCAGACTCTACGGGCCGGGATGGCCTGCCTGGTGCTGACCGGCATCGCGCAGGGCATGTCGATGATCCTGGTCACCGTCATCCTCATGCGCGGCGCCAGCGCGCATATCCGCGGCCGCGTGATGGGCGTGCGCATGATGGTGATCTACGGCCTGCCGCTCGGGCTGTTGGTGGCCGGCAGCCTGATCGACCGCATCGGTTTCGTGGCGACCAGCACGCTCTATGCCGGCTCAGGGCTCGTGCTGATGGCGGTCATCGCACTGCGCTGGCGCGCCGATCTCTGGCCGGTGCATGCGCCGGCGAATGCGCGGTGATCCGGGCCGCCGCCCGCTGCCGGAATATCTGTTGACCGGATGCGCGCTTTGGCTTCATTTCGCGGATTGATGTCGCGCTCATCGAAAGAGGACTGACATGGCGATGCGCCTGCGCACCCTGCTTGGCGACCACCCCGGAACGGCCGCGCTGAAGAGCGGCGCGCTCAAATCCGATCTGATCGAATTCGACTTCGTCGACTACTCGCCGACCAACCGCGGCTTCAAGCCGATGGTCCGCGAGCAGGCGTTCGACGTCGCCGAGCTTGCGATCGTCACCTACCTGATGGCGAAAAGTTTCGACAAGCCGCTGGTGCTGCTGCCCGATGTCGTGGTCGCGCGCTTCCAGCACGGCTACGCGCTGTACAATTCCAGGCATGGCACTTTGAAGCCGGCCGATCTCAACGGCAGGCGCGTCGGCATCCGCTCGTTCACCACCACGACCGGCGCCTGGCTGCGCGGCATCCTGGCCAATGACTATGGCGTCGACCTCGACTCCATCGACTGGGTGACGTTCGAGGACGCGCACGTCGCCGAGTACAAGGATACGACCAAGCGGGCGCCGGCCGGCAAGCCGATCGTGCAGATGCTCCTCGACGGCGAGCTCGACGCGGTGCTGGGCGAGAAGGTCGAGCATCCCGACCTGAAGCCGCTGTTCGCCGAGGTCGCCGCCGAGGAGAAGGCGTGGTTCGCGAAGTACGGAATCGCGCCGATCAACCACATGGTGGTGGTGAAGCGGGAGCTTAAGGCGCAGCACCCGGAGGTCGCGCGCGAGCTGCACCGCCTGCTGGTCGAATCCGCCAGGGCCGCGCCGTCCGCGCCGCGCTTCACCCCCGACGAGATGCGGCGTTCGCTCGGCCTGATCATCCGCTACGCCGCGCAGCAGGCGCTGATTTCGCGCGAGTTCTCCGTCGACGAATTGTTCGACGACGTGACGCGGCCCCTGTTCGCCGGGACCTGACGGGTAGCGCATCGCCGATCCTGTGGCCGCTGGGCTATCACCCTCCTGGAGGGGAAGGGGTCGGCTCACATGAAGCATCCTCACCAACGCGCGATGCCTCGCCGAGGCGATCAAGTTCTATCACTATGTCGGCGCCTGCCGCGGCTCGCCGCACAAGCTATGAGGTGTGTGGCGGAAGGACCGCCGCGTCGTGTCACGGGATGAAGTAGAACGGGTTGGGCAGCTTGAAGCCGCAGTCGGCGTGCCCGCCATCGAGATCGGTCTGCTGATCGCCGATGGTGGCGATGATGTGATAGGGCCTGTCGCCGGACTCG
>NZ_JAFAVV010000803.1 GCF_019242285.1 Bradyrhizobium sp. | reverse complement strand
ACCGCGACATTTCCGACCATGACAGTACGCGAGAACGTCCAGCTCGCGCTGGCGTCGCACCAGCGGCGGCTGTTTGGTTTCCGGTCCCCGATGCCGCGGCTTGCACGCGGCGAGGCCGGCCGGCTGCTCGATCTCGTCGGCATGGGGACGCAGGCCGAGCGGCCATGCGGCCAGCTCGCCTATGGCGATCTGAAGCGTCTCGAGCTCGCGGTTGCGCTCGCCAACCAGCCAAGGCTCCTGCTGATGGACGAGCCGACCGCCGGCATGGCGCCGCGCGAGCGCGTCGACTTGATGCGGCTGGCGGCCGACATCGCGCATCAGCGCGACATCGGCATCCTCTTTACCGAGCACGACATGGATGTCGTGTTCGAGCACGCCGACCGCATTCTTGTTCTCAATCGCGGCACGCTGATCGCGGAAGGGACGCCGCAACAGGTGAGGGCTGATCCGCAAGTGCGCTCGATCTATCTCGGTGAAGGCCTGATGTATGACCGCCGTCACCGTGAGGGAGCTTCGGCATGAAGCTCGCGGTCGAGAAACTCAACGCCTATTACGGGCCCGCGCATATCCTGTTCGACGTCGGTTTCGCGGTCGGCGCGGGCGAGGTGGTCGCGCTGCTCGGGCGCAACGGCGCCGGCAAGTCGACCACGTTCCGCTCGATCGTCGGCCTGGTCGAGCAGCGCCGCGGCCGGATCATGTTCGAGGGCGCCGACGTATCGTCGAGCCCGACCCACGAAATCGTCCGTCGCGGGCTCGGCTATGTGCCGGAGGAGCGGCGTATCTTCACCGATCTGACGGTGACCGAGAATCTGGAAGTCGGCCGCCAGCCGAAGCGGGCGAACGCGCCGCATTGGACGGCCGAGAAGCTGTTCGCATTGTTTCCCAATCTCGGCGAGATGCGCGACCGGCCGGGCGGGCGGATGAGCGGCGGCGAGCAGCAGATGCTCACCATCGCGCGCACGCTGATGGGCAATCCTTCGCTGGTGCTGCTGGACGAGCCGTCGGAAGGGCTCGCGCCGCGAATCGTCGAGCAGATGGTGGATGCGATCCTGACCATGAAGCGGGAGGGCGTCAGCATTGTCGTTTCCGAGCAGAACCTGCATTTCGCGCGGCTGATCTGCGACCGCGCCTACATCATCGAGCGCGGCCAGATCTGCTTCGAGGGCACGATGGCAGAGCTCGATGCGCGTCCGGAGATTCGCGACGCGCATCTGTCGCTGTGAAGGGGCAGGGAAGGCGATGGCCAAGAGCGCTTCGCTGAACAGGAATGCTTCGCTGAGGAAGAGCGTCAAGCCGTCGAAGCCGGCCTATGTGCTCGACGAGCAGATCGGCTTCATCCTGCGCCAAGTATCGCAGCGGCATGCCGCGATCTTCGCCCGCGACATCGGCATCAGCCTGACGCCGACGCAATGGGCGGCGCTGGCGAAGCTCAGCGAGACCGGGCCGTGCTCGCAGAACCAGCTCGGCCGCTTGACCGCGATGGACGTCGCGACCATCAAGGGCGTGATCGACCGCCTCACCGCGCGCGGACTGACCGAGACCGGCGCCGATCCGACCGACGGCCGCCGCCTGGTGGTGAGCCTCACCCGCGCCGGCCAGCAACTCGCGGACAAGGCCGCGCCGAATGCGCTCGCGATATCGAAGGAGACGCTGGCGCCGCTGGATGCGAAGGAGCGCGAGACGCTGATCGCGCTGTTGAGCAAACTGCGGTGAATGCGGAATCGTAGGGTGGCAAAGGCGCGAAGCACCGTTCCCACCCTTCCCGCGACAGCGTGGCTCCAAATGGTGGGCACGCTTCTCCATCTTCGTCCGTTGTGCCACCGCGTTCGTGGTCGCTTAGTTAGTCGTACTAAGTCACATGTGTGGTGCTCTCGTTGAAATCCTTTCGCTTTTTGGAACGACCATATTTGCACAAAGACGAGTCGATTCAATGGCTTGAGTCTTCTTGTGACTCAGTACGATTAGCCCACCCTACGGCTCTGCCACCCGTCGTTATCCGACCAAGCTCAGCACCAACGCGACGGTCCCGACCAGAATGAGACTCGCCGCCCAGCTCGCTTCCAGGTTGAACCAGCTCCGCGACACGAATTTGAGGCCGAGATAGCGATAGGCCAGCCATGCCAGGAGGCCGCCGGCCGCGATCATCGCTGCGGCGTGCACCACCGATACCAGCGCGGCGACGCAGACATCCTTGCCGATCAGGGATTCGGCGGCGGCGTGGCCGCGGTCGGCTTCGCCGCAGAGCCCGAGATAGATCGGCACCAGCATCAATCCCGCGCCATGGGCGATCGCCACGGCGAACGACCACAGCCCCAGTTGCGTCGGCGGGATGCGCGCCAGGGCGCGTGGATGCCGCCGGTTGACCAGACGGAACAGGCCGAAACCGATGACCAGCAGACTGGCGCCGAGCTGGATCGGGCGCTGCCATTCCACCAGCGTGACGAGCAGCGCGAAGGGCAGGATCACGGCCAGCATCGCGAGCAAGTGGCCTGCCAAGAGCGGCAGGAGCGCGGCGACGAGCGCGCGCGGGCGCCGTTCCATCAAGCCGGCCGAAACCGCGAGCGGCCATCCCATCCCTGGATTCGCACCATGATAGAGGCCGCTCGCGATGACGGCGAGCCAGAGCGAGAAGGTCGTCCAGCCGGCGCCGCTCAATGTCAGACCGACGGGTAGCAGAACGAATCCGTCGAGCAGTCGCCGCCGTCGAGCCGGATCTGGTGGGCGCGATAGCCGTCGGGGAAGCTGATCCAGTAGTCCTTGGCGAGTTCGAGGCCGCCATTGGCGCCGACAGTGGCCATCACCTCGGCGCCCGGCACGCCCGCGGGATAGAACTGATCGTCCCAGGTCGAGTAGAGCGAGTTGGTCCAGTAGACGCGCTTGCCGTCGCGGCTGATCTCGACCATCTGCGGACCGCCGGCATAGGCTTTGCCGTTGGGATGCGGCGTACGGCGCGCGATGCCGCCGATGTGCACCGATCCCGCAAGCTTGGGCTTGCGGGGATCGCTGACATCGTATTGGCGCATCTCGCCCGTGCCCCAGCAGGAGACGTAGAGAAAGCGATCGTCCATCGAGAGGTCGATGTCGGTGATGAGCGGCGGCACCGCGCCAAAGCCTTGCAGCAGCGGCGGCAACTGCTCCTTCGGCGCGGGCTCGGGCGGGATCGTCGCCGTCTTCTCGATGTGGAACGAGCCGTTCTCGCGCCACCAGGTCCAGATCGAGCCTTCCAGATTGGTGGTGTCGACTACCACGCCCAGAAAGCCGTATTCGCGAACCGGATCATGGGCGGGACGCACCTCGAGCGCCATCTGGTGGTTGGCGCCGAGATCGATGGTCTGCACGTTGCGCCGCGCGCGCAGATCCCAGAAGTGGACGTGATGGCCGTATTTGTTCGCGAGCAGATCCTCCGGCACGATTCCCTTTTCGAATTGCGGCGGCAGCGCCCATTCGCTCGTCACCATGTAGTCGCGCGGCAGGTTCCACCAGAAATCATAGTGCAGCTTTTGCGGGCCGCGATCGAGCTCCCAGCGTCCGAGCACCTCGAAGCTCCCGCAATCCATGATGAAGACGCCGGGCGTTCCCTCGGTGCCGTCCTTGCCCGCGCCGCCGAGCGTCGAGACATAGATGCCCTCCGGGCCGCAGTGAACCGTGTGCGGCCGTGAGTAACCGGTCTTCCTGAAAATCTCCTCCGGCTCGATGATCTTGTGGATCTTCGCCTGCGTCGGATCAGGCTTGGTATCGACGACATAGATCCGCGACGACCGGATGCCCGGGATGATGAGATAGCGGCGCTCGAGGAAGGCGTGGCCTGCGAGCGGCGACAGCGCCGAGGAGCAGGCGTTCCAGCCGAAATGATGGAACTCGTCGCCCTTGTTCGGCATCGTCACGGTGTGAACGATCCGGCTGTAGCTCGGCGAGCCGGGCTTGACGTCGATCACCGCGAGCGCGTCAGGCTTCGAGAAATCCGGGCTGAGCAGCAGGGTATAGGCGAAGTTCTCCGGCGGGGCTTCCATCGCCAGTTTCGGCGACGCATAGAACGTCGGGTCGGGCCTCATCGTCATCTTGCTGTCTCCCTGCTACCTGGATCCGTTCGGCTGCGGAACGATACGCAACGGTGGGCGCCTTGAAAAATTTCCTGCTGCCATCGTCACCGTGCAGCATCAATGCAACGAAGACTATCACCCGGCGTCTGATCTCGAAGACACAAAATGCCGCGGCCGGCACACCCGCCATCACCAAAACGTGCGCGTGGTTGGATGTCCCGAAAATGGGATGAGCAGCGGCGATCGCTCGCGTTCGGGAGACCTGCGTCCGATCGGACAAAAGAAAGAGCCGCGAGTGTTTCCACTCTGACGGCTCTCAAGTGGTCCTTGGCGGGAGGAGCCAAGCACGGTGTCTCGTCGCTACCACTTTGCGTTGCAGCAAGGTAACCCGATCGCGGAAGCGCGGATGTGATCTCTCTCACACATCTGGTAGCCTCACCGAAAAAAGGGAGGACGACCATCATGAACCGACGTCAGTTTCTCTACGCCGGCGCCGCTGCCGCGGCGCTGCTCGGCCGCACGCGTGGGGCCCGCGCAGCGGCCTACGACCTGATCATCAAGGGCGGGCGTATCATCGATTCGTCCACGGGGTTCGACGCCGTGGGCGACGTGGCGATCGTGAGGGGCGTGATCGCGGCGGTTGCGACGGACATTCAGGGTGATGCTTCCGAGACGATCGATGCGCATGGCAGGATCGTGGCGCCAGGGCTGATCGACATTCACACCCATGCCGGCAGAAGCAAGGAAGGTCCGCCGATGTGCCTGCAGGACGGCGTAACCTGCTGGATCGACGCCGGCTCGGGCGGCGCCGACAACGTGGATCAGGTTGCGGCCGTCGCTCGCGGTGCGCCGCAGATGGGCCGCATCCTGGTGAACATCGCCCGGACCGGCGTGATCGCGCCGGAGGGTGAGCTGCACGACATCAACAGCGCGAACGTCGCGCTGGCGCAGGGAGCCATCGCGCGCAACCGCGACGTCGTCGTGGGCGTCAAGGCGCGGCTGTCGAACAACGTCGCCGGCGCCAACGACCTGGAGGCGCTGCGGCGCGCACAGGAGGCGGCGGCGCCGTTCGGCCTCCCGGTGATGATCCATGTCGGCCAGAACTATTCGCCGCTGCGTTCGATTCTCGCACTGCTCAAGCGCGGCGACATCGTCACTCACATGTACGCGCCGGGCATGAACGGCATTCTCGACGACAAGGGCGTGCTGATCCCCGAGGTGATGGCCGCGCGCCGTCGTGGCGTGCTGTTCGATTTCGGCAATGGCGTCGCCGATCATTTCGACTGGGATACCGTGGAGAAGGCGACCAGGCAGGGCCTGTGGCCGGACACGTTCTCCACCGATTGGAACACGCAGTCGAAGACGTCGGGCGTCGTCGACCTGCCCAACGTGATGTCGAAATTCATCATGTACGGCATGCCGCTCAGCCAGATCATCGCCTGTGCCACCGTCAATCCCGCGCGCATCTTCGCGTCGTTCGACGACCGCGGCACGCTCAATATCGGCGCTCCCGCCGATGTCGCGATCATGGAATTGCGCGAGGGGTCGTTCGAATTCCTCGACAACTACAAGGGCGTGCGCACCGGCAAGCAGCGGCTGTTTCCGGCAGGCACCGTGCTCGCAGGAAAGCGCGTCGCGCACGCGTGACGGGGAATTCGTAGGGTGGGCTAAGGCGCGTAGCGCCGTGCCCACCATCCATCGACAGTATCGTCCGGAATGGTGGGCACGCTTCGCTTAGTCGTACTGAGTCACAAGAAGACTCAAGCCATTGAATCGACTCGTCTTTGTGCAAATATGGTCGTTCCAAAAAGCTCAAGAATTTCAACGAGAGCACCACACATGTGACTCAGTACGATTAGCCCACCCTACGGTTCCTCGTCATTGCGAGCGCTCGTAATGATAGTGCCGCGCTAATGCCCGACGATCTCCGGCACCTTCGTCGCCGGCGGGGTGTTGCGGCTGCGCTGGGTGCGGACGATGCCATCGATGATGGTCATGCCGACGCCGGGCAGGTCGCCGAGCTGGACGCTTTCGAGGATGGTCTTCGCCGGCGAATGCTGCGCCTTGTCCATGATCACGAAATCGGCGGCGCGGCCGATCTCGATGAGGCCGCAATCCAGCGCCCGCATCCGCGCGGTGTTGCCGGTGGCAAAGCAGAACGCGATCTCCGCCGGCACCTCGCCGAGCGATGACAGCATCGACACCATGCGCAATATGCCGAGCGGCTGCACGCCGCTGCCGGCCGGTGCGTCGGTGCCGAGGATGATGCGGGAGAGATCACCCATCTCGCGCGCGGTGCGCAGCGTGTAGAGCGCGGAGCGCTCGTTGCCGTTGTGCACCAGCTCGAGCCCGCGCTTGCAGCCCTCGCAGATGCAGCGGATCTGGCCGTCGGGCAGCGCGGTGTGGCCGCCATTGACGTGCCCGACCACGTCGGTATCGGCTTCCAGCACGACGTCCTTGTCGATCAGACCGGAGCCGGGGATCGACGGGCCGCCGGTATGGATCGTGCTCTGGATGCCGTATTTGCGCGCCCACGCCACCATCTTGCGCGCGGTCGGGCCGTCCTTGACGCCGCCGAGGCCGACCTCGCCGAGCAGCTTGACGCCGGCCGCGGCGAGCTCCTTGAAGTCATCCTCGACCATCTCGCGTTCGATCACCGGCGCGCCGGCATGGACCTTCACGCCGCCGGGCCGCAGCGTCCAGAACGCGCGCTGCGCGAAGATCGCCATCGCCTTCAAGCCGATCACATCGCGCGGCCGTCCCGGCATGTGCACCTCGCCCGCGGAAATCATGGTGGTGACGCCACCGTGGAGAAAACTGTCGATCCAGCCGATCTGGTTCTGCCGCGGCGTCCAGTCGCCCGCGACGGGATGGACATGGCTGTCGATCAGCCCCGGCGCGACGGTGGTGCCGTTGGCGTCGACGATGGTGGTGGCGCCTTCGACATCGACATCCCCGGCGTGGCCGATCGCGGTGATCCTGCCGTTCTCGGCCACGATGGTATCGGCGTCCAGGATCGGCTTTTCCAGCGCGCCGGATAGCAGCAGGCCGATGTTGCGGATCACGAGCTTGCTCGGGCCGGTCGGCTGCGGCGCGTCATGGGCCATGGTGGGGTTCCTTCTGGCTGGAAATCCCGGAGATCATGGGCCGCGCCGCGGCGGCGGATCAAGCGGCTTTATTCATTTGCATACGAATGATGCATTTGTCAGGACGCTTGCCACCCGCGGCATCACCTGGTGCCGTAGGCGCGGTCGCCGGCATCGCCGAGGCCCGGCAGGATGAAGGCGTCGTCGTCGAGGCCCTCGTCGATCGCCGCGGTCCAGAGCGGCACGTCGGGATGCAGGCCGCGCACCCGCTCGA
>NZ_JAFAVV010000701.1 GCF_019242285.1 Bradyrhizobium sp. | reverse complement strand
ATTGTCGTGCCGGTCGAGGATGACGTCCTCCGGCGCCTCGATTCGGCCGAGGCCGATCGCTTCGACGTCACGCAGCTTGTCGTTCTGTTCGAATGGCCCGCCTTCTCCGATCTCGGTCGGCGGTGGTGGCGGCAGCTCGTGATAGGTCGGCGCGACATAGACCTTGCTGATGATGCGGGTACGGTTCTTCTGCCAGCGGATGTCGATCATCGCCGCGATCAGGAGGATCGCTGCCAGCGCCATCCGGTTGATGCCGCCGCGTGCGTTCAGCGTGGTCAGGCCGTTGGTGATCAGAAGGACGATCAGCACGCCCACTGCGGATTTCGCCACCGACCCCTTGCCGCCGCCGAGCGTGATGCCGCCGAGCACGGTCGCGGTCAGCACGATCACCTCCAGCCCCACGCCGATGTCGCCGCCGACGGTGCCGAGCCTTGCTGCGAAGAACAGCGCGCCGACGCTGGTCAGGACGCCGCTCGCGACATAGCAGAGCGCGATCGTCCGCCGCACCGGGATTCCGGAATTGTAGGCCGAGCGGCGCGAGCCGCCGATCGCGGTGATGTGCCAGCCCGGGCGCAGCCGCGTCATCAGGACGTGGCCGAACAGTGCAACGACGATGTAGATCAGCGCCACGCTGGGGATGCCGAACACGTCGCCGCCGCCGATGAAATTCCACGAGGGAATGTCGGGAAACGCCGCCGCGATGGCGTTGGAATAGCGCTGGATCAGGAGATCGAAGGTGGAGCGGTAGACGATCAGCGTGATCAGCGTGGTGATGAAGGCGCGCAGCCTGAGATAGCCGATCAGCACGCCGTTGACGGCGCCGAGCAGCGCGCCGAAGGCGAGCGTCGCTGCGACCACCGCCGGCACCGGCCACTCCATCACGTCGAGCAAATAGAGCGCGCAGAAATCGGTCAGGGCGAACATCGATCCGACCGACAGGTCGATGCCGCCGACGATGACGACCAGCCCCATGCCGAGCGCGATGAAGCCGATCTCGCCGGCCTGCCGCGCGGTGTCGGCCAGACTCGACGGCGACAGGAAATGATCGATCGAGCGGCTCAGCGCGAAGCCGACGATCAGGAGAAGAATGACGGGGATGGCGGTCTCGGTCCAGCGCTTGGACAGGATCTCGCCGAGCAAATGGTCCGGCCAGTAGCGGTATCGCAACCGAATGAAGGTATCGCGCATCAAGGTTCCGTGGCTTCAGCAATCGAACAGGCAGCAAGAACGGCGTTCCGGGAATTCCCCATGACTGCAACAAGTCCGGGCCTCATGGTTCGAGACGCGCGGCTTCGCCGCGCCCTCACCATGAGGTTCTGGGATATCGCCACGAAAACAGTCCTCATCCTGAGGAGCCCGCCGCAGGCGGGCGTCTCGAAGGATGGGCCCCGGAACGCGCTTCTCGCAAGACGTTCACTTCTTCAGGTCGGAGAGATTCCAGCATGCCGTCTGGGTGTCGGCGTTCTCCTTGGTGATGGGGATCAGGGTCGTGTATTCCGAGCCCTTCACCGATCCCGCCTTGGCGCCCGACGACAGCAGCCACTTGATGGTGCCCGCCATCTGCGCGGCTTGCGTCGGCACGTCGTAGCTGAGGTCGAGGTCGAAGGAGTCGTTCTTGACCAGCTCGCACGCGCCCTTGCGCTCGCCGCCGCCGGAGGTCGCGACGAACACCTTGCCGGTGAGACCGGCCTCCTTCACCGCAGCGGCCGTGCCGATGTCCATGCCGTCCCAGAAGCCGACGATGCCGCACAGGTCTGGATTCTGCTTCAGCACGGTCTGGGTGATCGCCTTGGCTTTCGCCGCGTCCCAATCGGCCGCCTGGCTCGACACCACCTTGATCTCGGGATGCTTGGCCAGCACGTTCTCGACGCCCTTGAGCGTGTAGGCGCTCGCCGCGGCCGACAGCGCTCCCTGGATGATGGCGATCTTGTTCGACTTGCCCTGGCACGCCTTGACCACGGCCTCGGTGTCCTTCTCGCCGATCTCGATCCAGTTGGCACCGACGAAACCCGATGAACGATAAGCCGAGCCCATGTTGATCTGGATGACGTAGATGCCCTCGTTCTCGGCGCGCTGCAGCAGCTTGGCGTAGGTCTGCACGTCGGGGTTATGGATCACCATCACCGCCGGCTTCTCGGAGATCAGCGAGGTCACCGCCTGCGCGCCGGCATTGGTGTTCCAGTTGGGATCGCGGATCTCGAATTTCACGCCATAGGGCTCGAGCTCCTTCTTCAGCCCGGCATACCAGCCTTCGGTGAG
>NZ_JAFAVV010000686.1 GCF_019242285.1 Bradyrhizobium sp. | reverse complement strand
CAGGTTGCAGCCGGCGGGCCCACGATTGCGACGACGTGATCGCCGCGAGGAGGCCGGCTCGGTTTGCGGGGCATCCTCGAAGAGGTCGGGCACTTCGCTCGTGCCGCTTGAAACGGCCTTGCGCGTCGGGCTTCCATCTGGAAGTAGTCCGTCGCAGCTTGGACGAGCCACCGACGAGGAATTCAGGCCGGGCGGTCATGGACGTAGGTCATTTCCACAACGCCGATCAGATTGCCTATTGGAACGGGCCCGGCGGGCAGCGCTGGGCTGAGCGGCAGGCGCAGCAAGATCGTGTGCTCGCGCCGATCTCCGAACTCCTGATCGAGCGCGCTGGCGTGCAGGCCGGCGAGCGCGCCGTCGATATCGGGTGCGGCTGCGGCGCGACCACATTTGCCGTCGCCGAGAAGGTGGGGCCATCAGGCCATGTGTTGGGCCTTGACGTGTCGGAAGCGATGCTGGCGCGGGCCAGGGCGCTGGCGCCGGCGGACGCGCCGGTCGAGTTCGCGCTTGGCGATGCAACGGTGCATCGCTTCAAGGCGGCGAGCGCCAGCCTCGTGGTGTCGCGGCTCGGTGTCACGTTCTTCGCCGCCCCCGTGCGCGCCTTTCTCAACATCCGCACCGCGCTGCGCTCCGAGGGCCGCCTGGCGTTCGCCTGCTGGCGGGAGCTGCGCGACAACGATTGGGCCTTCATCCCGCTGCAAGCCGCTTACGAGCATGTGCCGAAACTGCCGGCCGTCCGTCCGCATGGCCCGGATTCGTTTGCCTTCGCATCCCGGGAATGGGTCGAGCACGTGCTGGGCGAGGCGGGCTTCCGCCGGATCAGGCTCGAACCATGTGATCTCGACCTCGACATCGCGGCCGGCGGTGGCCTCGACAGCGCGGTGGCAGGCGCGTTCGCAATCGGTCCCGCCAGTCGCGCGGTCGCGGGCCAGCCCGCCGACGTGATGGAAGCCGCAACGGCCACGATGCGAAAGGCGCTGTCGGGTTACGTCAAGGGCCCGACGGTGGCGATGCCGGCATCGCTCTGGATCGTGACCGCGATCGATCCCTGATCGACGTCCAAATTTGCCTGTTGACGACTGGAAACGTCGTGCCTTCGTGGTACGGCTTGTGCTTTTCTCGGATCGGATCGCCTCCGCGCGATGGATGAAGCAAATCGATCGAAGCCGGGAGCCATCGGCTGTTCCTGCCGGGGAACCGGATGGGAATTCGCGCGTTCTCGGAATGATTTTGGAACGGGGTGACAATGATCTTACGTGGCACTGCGGCTCTGGTTCTGCTCGTGGCGCAGGCGGCCGGCGCGTCCGCGGCGGAGCGCTCGGCCGGCCTCTTGCACCATGTCTCCTGCACAGTGGTGCGATATTACGTGGCGAAGTACAGCGCTCCCGCCGCCGAGGCATGGGCTCGCAGCAAGGGCGCGACCGACGCCGACATCGAGGCGGCGCGTCATTGCCTGACGGGAGGCGGAGGCTCGCAGACCGTGCAAGCCGCCAATTGGGACGCGCATTAGGGCGCAGCCGCTGGCATCGTCTTGCGCGGATGGGCGCGTTGCGTGCCCACGATCCGAGCGCAGGCGCGCCGTCTAATCGAGCGGTCGCCCCGAGAATGCGAGCTCAATCTTCTCGCATGCCATTCCGGCGACGTAGAGATGAACTCCCGCGATCATGCAGCGGGCGGGAGCAAGAGCCAGCAATCCGGGTGAGGCTTCGTTGTCCCGTTCGAGGGGCCTCCGGACGATGATGCAAGGATAGTCCGAGGCGAGCTTCTCGTAGGTGTAGGGACGGAAATTCTCGAGCAGCGCGTTTCCGCAGACACTCATGACTTCAACGGCAGGAGAGGCGCGCTCGCGACAGTCGAGCGAACCGTCGCGAGATCGGCGATGCAGCGCCAGGGCAATGTCGGGGATTGTCAGATCCCCAAGAGCCACACGGCCACGATGGTGCCGAGTACCGCCAATCCGCTGATGGTCCAGCCCGTGACATAGGCCGGGCCGTCTTCGTCCGGCTGATCGACCATGGTGTCATGCCATTGGTGGTTCATCCGCGCCTCCTGTCGGCTTGCCTCCCGTAGGTTGGGTCACGGGTAGGAGATAAAGGTTCAAATAGAGGTTGCAAGGTCTGGCCTTCTCCGCCGGGCTCGCGCTGCAATGCACCCAAGCCCGAGTCACAGCTCCGCGCCTTGCTTGCCTCGTACGAACCGGCTCAAATCGACTTCACCAAACATCAACAGAAACGAGCAGGGAAGGAGCCGGGTCCCATGAAGGATTTTGCCGGAAAGATCGCCGTCATCACCGGAGGTGGCACGGGCATGGGGCGCGAGCTGGCGCGCCAGCTCGTCGCCGACGGCTGCAATGTCGCGATGTGCGACGTCTCAGCGGAGGCGATGGCGGAAACCAAGCGGCTCTGCGAGGCCGAGAAACTGCCGCAGGGCCTGCGCGTTACCGCCCATGTCGCCGACGTCTCGATCGAGGATCAGCTCAGGCGCTTTCGCGACGAGCTGATCGCGGAGCAGGCCACCGACAGGATCCACCTGCTGTTCAACAACGCCGGCATCGGTGGCGGCGGCAGCCTGTTCACCAACACCCGCGAGCAGTGGGAGCGCACCTTCAACATCGACTGGGGCGGCGTCTATCTCGGAGTGCGCACCTTCCTGCCGATGCTGGTGAAGGCCGACGAGGCGCACATCATCAACACCTCCAGCGTCAATGGTTTCTGGGCCTCGGTCGGCATGGGCGTGTCACACACCGCCTACAGCGCCGCGAAATTCGCGGTGAAGGGTTTCACCGAGGCGCTGATCACCGATCTTCGCCTCAACGCGCCGCATGTGAAGTGCTCGGTGGTGATGCCGGGCCACATTGGCACCTCGATCGTCTCGAACACGCGCAAGGTGCTGAGCGGCTCCGAGGCCGACGGGTTCACGGCCAACGACATTCTGCAGGCGCGGCAGCGTCTGAAGGGCAGAGGCATCGATACGACGGCGCTGTCGGACGAGGATGTTCAGAAGGTCGTGCTCGACCGCGCGCGCGCCTTCCGAGACGACGCGCCGACCACTGCGGCCGAAGCCGCAAAGATCATCCTCGATGGCGTCAAGGCCGGCCAGTGGCGCATCCTGGTCGGCAAGGACGCGCACAAACTCGATGAGCGTGTAAGGCAGGCGCCGGAGCAGGCCTATACCGAGGAATTCTACCAGGGAATCGTCAAGGAGATCGACTGGCGCATCGGATGATCCGACAGGATCGCAATTGCCCCGCGCCGGGATCGGCGCGGGGACGAGAAGCGGATCAGGCATCATCAGCGCGCGTTGACCCGGTAGGCGAGGCGGCTGTGACGGGCGCAATAGGGCAGGCCGTCGAGCGGGGTGGTGCCGCAGAAGCAGAAGTCCTCGGCTCCCGGCGTCGAGATCGGCCAGCGACAGCGCTGATTGCTGAGCTCGAACAGCGTGCAGCTATAAGCCGAGCGGAAGTCCTGCTCCTCGATCACGGGCAGCGGCATCGTCTGCGGCGCCGCGCGCAGCATCTGATGGCGAAGCCGGGTCGTGGTCGCACGCGGTCGAGCGGTGACCGCTGAATCCTTGCGCGCCGGGCCACGAACGCCGGGCTTGTCGCGGGTCAGGTTGAGGCGGGAGATCTTGCCGATGACGGCATTGCGGCTGACCCCGATATGCGCGGCGATCTCGCGGCAGGAGAGGCCGGCTTCAAAGCCGCTCTTCAGGAGCTCGAGGCGCTCGGTGGTCCAAGTCGATTGAGCAGTCGATTGAGCAGTCGATTGGGCAGTCGATTGGGCAGTCGTGTGTTCGGCGGGCATGAGTCATCGCTTCCAAGTTGGATCCTCCTCGGATCGTTCTCGGCCTCACTTTGGAACCGAATCTTCCGCCTACGCCTTCCCATTAAGCCCTGCCATTATCGCGGATCGACAGCAGCCCGTCCTTGATGGCGAGCCTGATGCCTTCTTCGATCAATGTACGTGCGACACCTGGAACGCTGGTGCCGTGAGTACCCTGCTTCACGAGCTTTTCGAGATAGCCGATGGTCGCCAGGGCTAAGGTTACGGGAATGCGGTCAGTCTCGGCTTTTTCCGTGGCCATGCGAAAGGCTAGTCCGTAACGCGTGTACAGAAAAGTAACTTTTAAGACTCTATTTAGAATCGAAAGCGTTGTACAGGCCGGCGCGAATTAATGGTTAAGATGCTGATCTTGAAATAAAATATTTGATTGAGGCAGGCATGGCCCGACCCACCCCCGGATTCAATCGGGGGCGGGCGGTACGAAAATCTGGGGATATTAGGCCGCGATAAACCCGCGGTCGCGCGCTCGCAGGCCCTTGCCTGCGGGCGTGCGGCATCTTCGTGAGAGGTCCCGAAGCTTGGCTAGCGAGGGCCGCGTGAGGGGCGGTCAGAAACGCTCAGGCACATACATCTCGGGCGGGATCCTTTCGCGATGATAGGCCGGGTCGTATGTGCGTGCCGGCAGCACCACCGGCTCGTGGCCGATCTCCCGGTACGGAACCTGCGTGAGCAGATGGGCGATGCAGTTCAGCCGGGCACGCTTCTTGTCGACGGCCTCGACGACCCACCACGGCGCCTCCCGAATGTGGGTCCGGTGCAGCATCTCCTCTTTTGCCTTGGTGTAATGCTCCCAGCGGCTGCGCGACTGCACGTCCATCGGCGACAGCTTCCATTGCTTGAGCGGATCGTGAATGCGCATCAGGAAGCGGAACTGCTGCTCCTCGTCGGTGATCGAGAACCAGTATTTCACCAGGATGATGCCGGAGCGTACCAGCATGCGCTCGAATTCGGGCACCGAACGGAAGAACTCCTCGACCTGATCTTCGGTGGCAAAACCCATGACGCGCTCGACGCCGGCGCGGTTGTACCAGGAGCGGTCGAACAGCACGATCTCGCCGCCGGCAGGCAGATGCGCGACGTAGCGCTGGAAATACCATTGCGTGCGCTCGCGCTCATTGGGCGCGGGCAGCGCCGCGATGCGGCAGACGCGCGGGTTGAGCCGCTGGGTGATGCGCTTGATGACGCCGCCCTTGCCGGCGGAGTCGCGGCCTTCGAACACGACGACGACCTTGAGCTTGTTGTGCTGCACCCAGTCCTGCAGCTTCACGAGCTCGCCCTGCAGGCGCAACAGCTCCTTGAAATAATGCGTCCGATCCATCGACGGCACATGCTGGTGCGGGATCTTCAGATCCCGGAATTGTCCGTACTGGTGATCCTCGAGCTCCAGCTCGATCTCCTCGTCCAGGCCGTCCTGCAAGTCGGCGCCAATGAGCTCGCGCAAAGCGTGATCGTCGCTCTTGTCCGCCTCGTTCATCGCTACTCCTCCCATGACGTCGGCGCATTCAGGCTCTCGCGCCGTCTTGACAGTGATGTGACATGCCGCGGGACCTCCCGCCGCAGAGGCGACCAGGGTCGCCTCCCTCCGTGATTCTACGTGCCCGGGCCGTCGTTGTCACACCGGGATACTTCGCTAGCCACCTCTGGGGCGACGCACTTTACGTGACGGCAACCAACGTTCTTAGCCTGCCGATCAGGATCGCGACGCTATGGTTTGCCGGCCAACGTTCCGGGGAGAGGATGGACTTCAGGAAGGCATTGTCGAGGGCGGTCAGCCGGCGCTTTTCAGTGGCGTCGGCGATGCTGGTTTTCGTCCTGCTGGTCTGCTGCATTATTGCCGGTCTGGAGACGTCGCGAATTCTGGAGCAGCGCGCCGAAGCGCTCGCCGCCGGCAAGAGGGATACCGCCAACCTCGCGAACTCGCTGACGCAGCATGCCGAGTTGACGTTCCGCGCGGCCGATGCGGTCCTCCTCGGCCTGGTCGAGCGGCTCGAGACGCACGATTTGCAGGATTCGGAGCGCACGCAGCGGCTGAACAGATGGTTTCACGCCGAGATCGAGCGGCTGCCGCAAGTGGCGGCGTTCTCGGTCACCGACAGCACCGGCCGGCTCGTGTTCACCTCCGTACCCGGCCGAAACAATATCGATATTTCGGACCGCGATTTCTACCGGCATCACGTCGACAGCGACGAACGCAAGCTGTTCATCGGTGCCCCCGTGTTCGGCCGCGTGGTCGGCCGCTGGGTGATTCCGATCTCGCGCCGTTACAACAACCCCGATGGCAGTTTTGCCGGCACGGCGAACGCATTCCTGGGGATCGAATTCCTGCAGGTCTTCTACGAGCAGATGGACATCGGCGCGGGCGGCAGCATTCTGCTGATGTCGGCCGACCAGAAGCTGTTGGTGCGGCGGCCCTATGTCGAAGCGAATATCGGCCGCGACATGTCCGGCAGCAACATCGCCAAGGCGCTCCAGCATTCGCCAGCGGACACCGTCGAGTTGAAGGCCATGCTGGACGGCGTCGTGCGCATCAACAGCTATCGCCGCAGCTCGTCATATCCCTTGATCCTTGCCGTCGCAAAACCCGTCGACGAGATCCTCGCGCCCTGGCGGAGCCGCAGCACCCGCGAAATTTCCGAAACCGGCATCATATTGGCCACGATCGCGCTCGGGGGTCTCCTGGTGCGGCAGATGGCGCGCCGCCTGGCGACCAGTGCCATTGAGCTCGGACATGCCAATCTGCGCTTCGACATCGCGATCAACAACATGACGCAGGGTCTCTGTCTCTACGATGCGGATCGCAGGATCGTCATCTCCAATCGAAAGTATGCCGAAATCTATTGCCTGGACGAGGAGCAGGTTAAGCCCGGTACCAGTCTGCGCGAGGTGATGACGTCCCGCGGGCAGCGCGGGACGGAGCTTGCCTGCCCCGATGACGATTACCGCGACAGCGACGAAACCACTCACGTGCAGGAACTCGCAGATGGCCGCACCATCGCCATCGTCAGGCAGTTGATGCCGAGAGGCGGCTGGCTCTCCACCCATGAGGACATCACCGAGCGGCGCAGGAACGAGAAGCAGATCGCCTATCTCGCCGAGCATGACCAGCTCACGGGCCTGCCCAACCGCGCAAGCTTCCTCCGAACACTGGACCGGTCGGCCTCTGGTACGGTCCGCCATGCCGTGTTCCTGCTCGACCTCGACAAGTTCAAGGACGTCAACGACACGCTGGGCCACGCGGCGGGAGATGAATTACTGCAGGAGGTGGCGAGCCGGCTGAGGTCCGAAATCGGCGGCCGCGACGTGGTCGCGCGGCTGGGCGGCGACGAATTTGCCATCGTCCAGCGACTGGAGAACGGCGACCATGAAGCGGCCATCTCGCTCGCGCGACGGATCATCGATCTGATCGCGCGCCCATTCGAGCTCGACGGGCAGCCGGCGAGGATCGGCGCCAGCATCGGCATCGTGCTTTCGCCCGAGCTGGGCGTCGAGTCAGCCGATCTTCTGCGCAAGGCCGACCTCGCGCTCTACGCGGTGAAGGCCGAAGGGCGGAACGGTTTCCGCTTCTACGATGCCGGGATGTCGTGGTCGATCGAAGGCCGGAAGTGGCTGGAAGCCGAGTTGCGCATCGCGATCGAGCGCAACGAGTTCGAGTTGTTCTACCAGCCAATCCTCGATGTCTCCTCGCAGACGATCCGCGGTGCCGAAGCCGTGATCCGCTGGCATCATCCGCGGGACGGGCTCGTTCAGCCGGAGCGGTTCATTTCGCTGGCGGAGGAGACCGGCCTGATCGTTCCGCTCGGCGAATGGATTCTTCGGCAAGGCTGCAGGGACGCTGCGACGTGGCCCGCCGATTTCAGGATCGCCATCAACCTGTCGGCGCGCCAGTTCAAGAAGGGCGACCTGTTCGATACGGTGCTGCATGCGCTGGTCGCCTCCGGCCTGAGCCCGGAGCGGCTCGAGCTCGAGGTCACCGAGACGACCTTGCTGGGGAACGAGGCGGAAAACCTGCACACCCTGCGCCGGCTCAAGGACATCGGGGTCACGATCGTGCTCGACGATTTCGGGCCCGGCTATTCGTCGGCGAGTTACGTCACCCAGTTTCCGTTCGACAAGATCAAGATCGACAAGTCGTTCGTGCAGGGCATGACAGAGCGGCGCGAATGCGCCGCCGTCGTGGCGTCCATCCTGGCGCTTGCCAAAGGCCTGGGAATTGCGGTGACCGCCGAGGGCGTGGAGACGCCCGAGCAGTTGCGTCAATTGACCGCCGACGGGGTCGTCCAGGCGCAAGGCGATCTGATTGGCCGTCCGGCGCCGGCGGACGCACATCCGGCCGACGTCCGTAGGCTGCCCGAGCGAAGCGTGGCATGAGCTGGCGCGCTGAGATCGAGATCGCCGCAGTCAGCCATGCACGATCTCCTTGGCGATCATGCAATGGATGCCCTTGGAGCCGTTGACCGTTTGCGTGACCCTGAGGTCGGCGGCGAGGCTGCACAGCGTGTAGGCGTTCTCGCGCGACAGGTTGCGCTTCTCGCCGAGCAGCACGATCATGTCACGCAGTGCCCGCACCGCGCACTGGTCGAGATCGGGATCCATCCCCATCGTCATATAGTGCGTCCGTGTCTCGGCGCGGGGATAGTCGAGCCGGATGTCCTTGCGCAGCGTCAGCCGGAAACGGCCCTGCAGCGCGGTCTCGATAGCGGTGACGCAGACTTCGCCGTCGCCCTGGACGCCGTGGCCGTCGCCGCAGGAGAACAGCGCGCCCGGCACGAACACCGGCAGATAGAGTTTCGCTCCCGCGCCCAGCTCCTTGTTGTCGAGATTGCCGCCCATCGCGCGCGGGATCAGCGAGGTGATCCGGCCCCACGCCGGCGGTGGCGCAACTCCCATCACGCCGAAGAACGGCTTGAGTGGCAGGTCGAGCCCCCAGGGCAGGCGCCCGATCATCCGCTCGCGGTCGAGCGGGATGTTGATCAGCCGCAGTTCGTGAAAATCGTCGGGCAGGGTGCCGGCGAGCGGCCGGATGAGGTTGTAGCCCCAGTCCTGGCGCAGCGAAACATCGAGAATGTCGATCTCGAGCACGTCGCCGGGCTCGGCACCCCTGACCGCGATCGGCCCGGTCAGGATATGGCCCGGCACCATCCGCTCGCTCCTCGCATGCACGTCGTCGAGCTCCGGCGGGACATGAAACTTGCTGCGGTCCGGCACCTGGTCGGGGCCGCCGCTGATGGAATCGACGGTGACCTCGTCACCGCTGTCGATGGCAAGGACAGGCTTGAGCTTCGCCTCGAAAAAACCCCAGTGGCAAGTCTCGGGACTGGCATGCAGGTGATGATGTGTCATGAGGTGACTTTTGCTCGCGACTGAACCGGCGTATGAGGCTGTACCAAAAAAACCGTGGGGCTTCCCGTGTTTTTCGTGCTCTCCAAGACGCTCGGCATCATGGCGTTGCCGACGAACTTTCTGATCGGGCTTGGACTTCTCGGCGCCATCCTGCTCCTGACGAAGTTCGCGCGGCTCGGCCGCCGTCTCTTGGTTTCCTCGGTCCTGCTGCTCGCGTTCTGCGGCTTCTTGCCCCTCGGCAATCTGCTGTTCTATCCGCTGGAGGCGCGCTTTCCGCCCTGGAATGCTGCGCACGGCGCGCCGGACGGCATCATCGTGCTGGGTGGCGCCATCGACGCCGATCTTTCGGCGGCCCACGGCGTGCCCGTGACCAAGCTCGCCGCCGATCGAATGATCGCGGCCGCAGCGCTGGCCCGCCAATATCCGAATGCCCGAATCGTGTTCACCGGCGGCAGCGCGAACCTCATGTCCAACGATGCGAAGGAAGCCGACTACGCCGGCGCGATCTTCACGGGGCTCGGAATCGACAAGTCCCGGCTGATCATGGAGCGGCTTTCGCGGAACACCTACGAGAACGTGAGCTTCACCAAGGCGCTGGTCGATCCGAAACCGGGCGAGCGATGGCTGCTGGTGACCTCCGCCTATCACATGCCGCGGTCGGTCGGCCTGTTTCGCAAGGCGGGTTTTGCGGTCGAGCCGTATCCGGTGGATTGGCGGGTTGGCCGCGGTGCCGACGTTTTCGCGTTCACCAATCTCGCGCTCGAAGGATTGGGGCGCACCGACGCCGCAACCCGGGAGTGGATCGGACTTCTCGCCTACTGGATCGCGGGCCGGACCAGCGCGCTGTTTCCGGGGCCGGACGAAGCTCTCCCGCCGCCGGTCGCAACCGTCCGACAATCCGGCTAGGATGTCGGATCAACGCGGAACGCCGATCCCGGAGATGTACGCCATGCAGGAATCCCTATTGCCCCAGCAGCTCGATCCCGCCGCCATGGTCGGCGATCTCAACGCCCTGCTGCGCCTCAGGACGACGGTGACGGGCGTCAAGATGTTCGCGACGGTAGCTGAGATGGAGGCGATCCCGAAGCTCCGCCGGCCAAACGCTGTTCATACCACCGACCAGATCATCAGCATGGCTTCGCGGCTCGGCTGGACGGTCGGCATCACCGCCGACGATCTCGTCGGCGCGCAATGCCGGGCGGTGATCGGGCTGGCGCCGCAGGACGAGAAGTGGCTGGCGGGCGAAAACTATGTCGGGGTCTGGCACGGCACGGCCGAGGATGCGCGCAAGCGGCAGGAGGCGCTCGACGTCGTGCCGTTCGGGCGGTATCAGGCGATGGCGGTCAGCCCGCTCGCGAGCGGCCGGCTGGATCCTCCGGACATCTGTCTCGTCTATGCGACGCCCGGTCAGATGATCATCCTGATCAACGGGCTGCAATATGTGGGTTACAAGAAGTTCGAATGGGGCGTGGTCGGCGAGACCGCATGCGCGGATTCCTGGGGCCGGGCGCTTAGGACCGGCGAGCCGTCGCTGTCGCTGCCGTGCTTCGCCGAGCGGCGCTATGGCGGCGTCCCCGACGAGGAGATGCTGATGGCGCTCAAGCCCGCCGACCTCGCCAAAGCAATCGCCGGCATGAAGCAGCTTGCGAAAAACGGCCTGCGCTATCCGATCGCGCCTTACGGGATTCAGAGCGATGTGCGCGCGGGCATGGGCGTGAGCTACGGAAAGAAATGACCGCGTAGGTCAATTTGTAGGATCGGTAAGGCGCAAACCGCCGTGCCCACCATCTGTCGGCGATGTGATTGGTGATGGTGGGCACTTAGCCCACCCTGCGAAGTTCGCTTCGCCCGACATGTCGAAGTGAGGGAATCGAAATGGGCTCAGCGAAAAAATTCGACATCATCGTCTACGGCGCGACCGGGTTCACTGGGCAGCTCGTCGCGGAATATCTCGCCTCCCACTACAGGAACGATAAGGAGCTGCAATGGGCGATGGCCGGGCGCAGCCTCGACAAGCTCGCTTCTGTCCGCGACGCGATTGGCGCGCCAGCGGACACGCCGCTGATCGCAGCCGATTCCAGCGATGTCGGTGCCCTGAAGGCGATGGTCGACCAGACCAGATCTGTGCTGACGACGGTGGGCCCCTATCAGTGGTATGGCAGCGACCTGCTCGCGGCATGCGCAGCTTCAGGCACGGATTATCTCGATCTCTGCGGTGAGCCGGTCTGGATGCGGCAGATGATCGACAGGCACGAGGCCGAGGCGAAAGCGAGCGGCGCCCGCATCATTTTCTCCTGCGGCTTCGATTCGGTGCCGTTCGAGCTCGGTGCCTTCTTCGTGCAGGAGGAGGCCAGGCGCGTGTTCGGCGCGCCGGCATCGCGCGTCAAGGGCCGGGTGCGTGACATGCGCGGCACCTTTTCAGGCGGTACAGCGGCGAGCGGGCGTGCAACGTTCGAAGCCGTCTCCAAGGACCTCAGCCTGGTGGCCATTTTGAACGATCCGTTTGCGCTGACGCCCGGTTTCAAGGGCGCGAAGCAGCCCAAAGGCAACAAGCCGGTTTATGAGGAGGAAATGCAATCCTGGACCGCGCCGTTCACGATGGCGCTGATCAACACCCGCAATATCCACCGCTCCAACATGCTGATGGGTTTCCCTTACGGAAAAGACTTCATCTACGACGAGATGGTGCTGACCGGTCCGGGCGAGCAGGGCGAGGCCAATGCAAGGAAGGTGATGGCCTTGAACAGCGGGAAGACCGGCCCGAACGCACGCAGGCCCGGCGAGGGTCCGTCGAAGGAGGAGCGCGAGAACGGCCTCTACGACCTTCTCTATGTCGCGGTCGCGCCTGACGGGCGCGAGGTGCGTGCGGCGGTGAAGGGCGACCGCGATCCTGGCTACGGCTCGACGTCGAAGATCATCTCCGAATGCGTGATCTGCCTGCTGCGCGATGCGCCCGACGTGCCAGCGGGATTCTGGACGCCGGGCGCGGCGATGCGGCAGAAGCTGATCAAGCGGCTAGCCGATCACGCCGGACTGACGTTTGCGGTCGAGCGCTGACATCGCGCACGTCGTAGCCGTAGATCCAGTCCTGCCCGCGCGGGTTCAGCGGCAGCATGAGCTTGATCATGTGATCGCGGATCCAGGCGCCGGTGCGGCTGAACTCGCGCTTTTGGTTTCCGTTGCGACGGGCAAGGGCCACCAGACGCTCCGCGCGCGGCCGCCGCTCGCGCTCGAAATTCTGGAAAGCCGTGCCGACCTCGACTTCGTCCTCGAGGGCACGCACCAGCCGGTAGGCGTCTTCGAGCGCGATCGAGGCACCCTGGCCGGCATGCGGGCTGGTCGCGTGCGCGGCATCCCCGATCAGGAGCGTCCGCCCGCGCGACCAGGTCGGCAAGGTCGCAACGTCGAGCGTGGCGGTGACGATGATTTCGTCGAGCGCATCGATGAGCTGCGGGATCGGATCGTGCCAGCCGGTGTGGAAACGCTTGAGATGCTGCCGCAGCGCAGCCTGATCCATGGCACGGAAGGCCGCCGCGTCGATGCCGTGGGCCGGCTGCGTGCTCCAGCACATCGCGCCGTTGTTGGCATCCGGGCCGCAAAAGCCATAGCCGAAGAAGCCGGTCTGGCCGAAAGTCATGGACAGGCTCGGCCCGGCTCCGGCCGCCTCGAGCAGCGATCGTGGCACGAAACCGCCGAACCCGAGCAGGCCGGTGTCGCACGGCGTCGGGCCGTCCGGCAGGACGTGCCTCCGGACCACCGAATGTAGGCCGTCGGCGCCGATCAGGAAGTCGCCTTCGGCGCTGGTGCCGTCGGTGAAATGCGCGACGATGGGCTGGTCGGGACGGTCCTCGATACGCGCGAGGCGCTTCTCGAAATGCACCTCGACGCAGGACGACCAGGCCTTGTCGACGATGGCCTCGTTCAGCATGGCGCGGCGCATGCTGACCGAAGGCTGGCCGAAGCGCCGTTCCATGTCGCGGTTGACCGAGCCGAGCGCGGTTC
This sequence comes from Bradyrhizobium sp., assembly GCF_019242285.1. GTDB lineage: Bacteria > Pseudomonadota > Alphaproteobacteria > Rhizobiales > Xanthobacteraceae > Bradyrhizobium. The sequence goes on along the minus strand of NZ_JAFAVV010000686.1, from coordinate 1,610 downwards.
CCGATTGCGAATGGAAGTCGATCGATTCGCAGATCGAGCCGCCGCGCTTGATGTCGTCGGCGAGCCCGATCTCGGCGAGCACGCGCATGCCGTTCGGCGCGATCTGCAACCCGCCGCCGATGCCGTTCGAGTAGGGAAAGGCCTCGTAGATCGCGGTCTCAAAGCCGGCCCGCTTGAGCAGGATGGCGGTCACGGGTCCGGCGATGCCGGCGCCGATGATGAGGGCCTTGTGGGATCGCTTCGTCATGGGGCTTGCTCCTGGGGTCGCTGGGCATTAATTATCCACAGATGCTAAATATCTTAGCATCTAAGATATATACGAACTAAGTTATGGGCCGGACCTTGTCAAGATCAAAAACGCGCGCTGCGATGCTGCAGGAACTCGAGAATGCGATGCGGAAAGCCTCATCGCAGGGCGCCATGTTCGCGAAGCTCGTGGCCGATCGCGCGGGCATTTCCAGTGCCGATATGGACTGCATCGATTTCGTCAACGTGGAAGGGCGCATGACCGCGGGCCGGCTCGCGGAGCTGACGGGGCTCACGACGGGGGCGATCACCGGCGTGGTCGACCGGCTGGAGAAGGCCGGCTTCGTGCGCCGCGAACGCGACGAGACGGATCGCCGCAAGGTCTTCATCGTCCCGGTGGAGGAACGGATGATGGAGATGGGGCGTCCGTACGAACTCGTCAAGCGCGCCATGCAGCAGCAGTGCGAGGCCTATACGGATGCGGAGCTGAAATTCCTGATCCGCTATGGCACTGAGAGCTACCAGTCGATGCTCGATGCGACGACGGAGCTCAATGGCTCCGGCAAGGTTGCGTCTCCTCGAGAGACGCGGGATCGCTCGGTGAAGTAGCGGCGGGTGCCATGAGCGGTGCGTCCGCGCGCGTCTTGAAGGGCTGCGCGGCGGCGATCATGCCCCACATCGCGCCGAGCATCATCCAGAAATGCCGCCAATGGTCGGTGTCGATGATGAAGCTCTCGCCGACGGTGCCGAGAAACGCGGCGAAGATCGCCAGATAAGTGCGCTGCCAGGGCACGCGCACGAAAAGGTGACGAAATCCCATGACAACGGTGACGAACACCAGCGTGGGGTAGCAAATGCCCGAGATCCAGCCGCCGGACATGAAGGCATTGAGATAGGAGTTGTGGGTGTCCTCGGGGAAGTAGCGGTGGAACTGCAGCGGGCCGATGCCGAACGGCAGGTCCAGCGCCATCGCGGCCCCGAGGATGTGGCGGCCGAAGCGGCCGAACCGGCCCTCGTCATAGCTCTGGTCGAAGCTCGCGCGCTGCTGGAACATGTCCGCCACGGATGACAACGACAACAGCACCGCGATCAGGAGGAGGCCGACGATGACGGCAATCGCGGCGACGCGCATGATGCGCGAGCGCTCCTGCCGCGAGCGGCTGGTGAGCACCATCAGCGTGAGCATGAAGGCGGCGGTGAGGAGCAGGCCGCCCCAGGCCGCGCGGGAGAAGGCGAGCAGGATCGCCAGCGCCATGGCGCCGAGCGCGATCGTGCCGCGAAGGGCCTTGCCGAGGTGGTCCGACACCACGCTCTGCAGCGCGAACAGCGCCGGCAGGATCAGGAACGCGCCAAGCACGTTCGGG
>NZ_JAFAVV010000649.1 GCF_019242285.1 Bradyrhizobium sp. | reverse complement strand
TCGGCGGTTTCCTCGGCGTCTGGCTCGGTGGTATCGTGTTCGAGAGCTTCGGCTCCTACACGCCGATCTGGTGGCTCTCGATCCTGTTCGGCCTGCTCTCGGCGCTGATCAACCTGCCGATCGTCGAAAAGCCGGTCCAGCGCGTGGTTGCGCAGCCCGCCTGATGCGCTAAACCTCCCTGAAAGACAGTTTCGGGGAGTTGCGCATGGCGACGTTCAAGGCGATCCGGATCGACAAGGCGGACAAGGGCACCACCGCCGCGCTCACGGCGTTCGACGAAGCCGAGTTGATGGACGGCGACGTCACCGTCCGCGTCGAATGGTCGACGCTCAACTACAAGGACGGGCTGGCCGTGACCGGCAGGTCGCCGGTGGTGCGGCGTTTTCCGATGATCGCCGGGATCGATTTCGCCGGCACCGTCGCGCACTCCTCGCATCCGTCCTGGAAGGCCGACGACAAGGTGGTCTGCACCGGCTGGGGCATGGGCGAAACCCATCTCGGCGCCTATGCCGAGAAGGCGAGGGTGAAGGGCGACTGGCTGGTCGCGCTGCCGGACGGGCTCTCGGCCCGCGAGGCGATGGCGATCGGCACCGCCGGCTTCACCGCCATGCTCGCGGTGATCGCGTTGGAGAAGCAGGGCATCGCGCCGGGAAGCGGCCCCGTCGTCGTCACCGGAGCCGCTGGCGGTGTCGGCTCGGTTGCGATCGCGGTGCTGTCGAAGCTCGGCTATCACGTGATCGCCTCGACCGGGCGGATGGCGGAGGCCGGCTACCTCGGGGATCTCGGTGCCACCGAGGTGATCGGCCGCAACGAGCTGTCAGGCCCCGCCAAGACGTTGGCGAAGGAGCGCTGGGCCGGCGGGGTCGACAGCGTCGGCTCGACCACGCTCGCCAACCTGTTGTCGATGACCAAATATGGCGGCGCCATCGCCGCTTGCGGCCTCGCCGCCGGCATGGACCTGCCGTCCTCGGTCGCCCCCTTCATTCTGCGCGGGGTGTCGCTTGTCGGCATCGATTCGGTGATGTGCCCGCTTGTCCCCCGCAAGGTTGCCTGGGGCCGCCTTGCCAGTGACCTGGACCGGGCAAAGCTCGCTGAAATCACTCACGAAATTCCGCTGGATCAGGTCATCGCCTTGGGACCGCAGATTTTGGCCGGTCAAGTCCGCGGCCGCATCGTGGTAAAAATTCCCTAGCATTGTTCAGACTTTGCCAACCAACCTGCTCCAATGTTGCCACGGTTGGTATGGTAAGCAGGGGGTAAAGGATCGTCGCCCGCTGCCAATCAGGTCGGAGTTCGCTGATGATTGCGCGTTTTCTGCTCGGAACAGTCACCGCCGCGGCTATCGTGGTGCCGGCGCTCGCCGGGACGATGACTGCGGAAGAGGCGCGCAGGTTCGTTGCGGGGAAGGTTTTCACCTTCACCTGCTTCGACGGCACCAAAGGTGCGGGTCGTATCCTGGAGGACATGGGCGCGGCCGGCGCAGTGCAGTTCTCGGGTTCCGGTCCGATCCGTCATGTCCGCCTGCCGGGCAACACGCTGCAGATCCGCGGCCAGTCGGTCTGCGCCTCGCTCCGCGGTCTGCCGTTCGATCCGTGCTTCAATCTCGACAAGACCGACGACAAGAGCTTCCGCGGCTCGGTCTCCGGCATGGGCTTCGCCTATTGCGACTTTCACAACCAGGGTGGCGCGCAGATGCTGATGGCGCGCGCCGTGGCCCGGCCGCGCGGCCGTGGCGCGCGTTCCGCCGATGCCTCGCATGGCGAGGTCACGGCGCGGATCGAGACGCCGGCGGTGGAGAGTTCCAAGCTCGAGCCGATGAAGTCCGAGCCCAAGCCGGAGCTTTTGAAGCCGGATGTGGTGCCCGAGCTTCGCCGCTCGACCGATTGAGCGGCATTCACCAATTTACATCGATTGACGCGGCGCGCCGTAATCGTACGGCTGACTGATGTCATGCGCCCGTGATACGCCCATGGTCTGCGGACGTGGGACGGGGACAACGCATGGGTTAACACCAGCTATGTCGCTCTATTTCTTCCGTATCAGCGAGGGCAAATATTCGGGCGCTGCCGAGCACCCCTTTGAATGCGAAAGCCGGGAATCGGCCTGGGCGGAGATGACCGCGGTCTGCTCCAACCTCGTTGGCGCGGTGGCGCGAAGCCTGAAGCCGGACGGCGAGTGGCAGATGGAACTGCTCGACGAAGCGAGGAACCCGGTGTTCCGCATCAGGCTGGTCGGCGAGTCGGTCGGTTAGTAGTTCAGCTGCATCGGCGCGGTGAAAGCACACCGATCTGAAATGGTGCGTTGCTTCAAAACGCTTCCTTCATTTTCCCGGGTTACGATAGCCTTACGAGTTTACGTTTGTCGGCACCGGGGCCGTCGTTTTTTCGGCGCGGGCGCATCGCGCCCTCATCAGGCTCAATTCGTCTCATTCCCCGTTTGCCCGTGGGGTGGCCGAAGGGAGCCAGCCGTTCGGCTGCTCCCTTTGTTCAGAGAAAATTTCCATGACCGCATCGACGACGAACCGCGCCCGGCTCACGCTGCGCGGCCGCATTCTGCTGCTTTTCGCCTTCTGCACCGTGCTCGTGATCGCCACCGCCGGTTTCGGTTTCTGGCAGTTCTCCGAGAGCCTGCGCCGGTTCGAGGAAGACGTGATGTCGCGTCAGACCAGCGCCGTCGACGTCGAGGCCGTCGAGATCAATTTCAAGAAACAGGTTCAGGAGTGGAAGGATACGCTCCTGCGCGGCAAGAAGCCGGAAGCGCTGGACAAGCATTGGACGGCCTTTCAGCAGCGCGAAAGCGATGTCCGTGCCTTCGCGGAACGGCTGAGCCGCGGCATCGCCGACCCCGAAGCAGCCCAACTGGTCGCGCAGTTCCTGGCTGCGCACCAGAGCATGGGCGCGGCCTATCGGCGCGGTCTGCAGGAATTCAAGGACCATGACTTCGACAGCGCAGTGGGCGACAAGGCGGTGGCCGGCATCGACCGCGCGCCGACCGAGCTGTTGGGCAAGGCCAAGGAGCGTCTGCTCGCGCTTGCGGTGGCGGCGGCGAGCGAGGCGCGGGCGCAGGCATATCGCACGACATGGCTCACGATCCTGCTCCTGAGCCTCGCCACGGGTTTTGGCACCGTCGTCTTCCTGGTCGCGGTACAGCGTGGCGTTTCGCAGCCGCTGACCCGGGTCGTGCACGCGCTCACCGAGCTGGCCGCCGGCAACACCGATGCGGAGGTGAGTGGAGCGCAGCGAGGGGACGAGATCGGACAGGTCGCGGACGCCCTGCAATTGCTGAAGGGGAAGATGGTCGAGGCGGACAGGCTGCGCGCCGAGCAGTCGAACGCCGAACAGCGCCAGGCGCGGCAACGGCAGGCAGACATGCACGGCCTCGCGGATCGTTTCGAGGCCGCCGTCGGCGAGATCATCGACACCGTCTCGCAGGCTTCCGGCAGGCTCGAAGGATCGGCGAAGACGCTGACGGTCACCGCCGAGCGAACGCAGGCGAAGACTGCGGCGGTTGCGACCGCCTCGGACCACGCTTCGTCCAACGTACGCTCGGTTGCGGCGGCCACCGAGGAACTGACATCCTCCGTAAGCGAGATCAGCCGCCAGGTGCAGGAGTCGGCGCGGATGGCGAACGCGGCCGTCGATCAGGCCCGCCAGACCAACGAACGCGTGAGCGAGTTGTCGAAGGCGGCGAGCCGCATCGGCGACGTCGTCGAGCTGATCAACACCATTGCCGGCCAGACCAACCTGCTCGCGCTCAACGCCACCATCGAGGCCGCGCGCGCCGGCGAGGCCGGGCGAGGCTTTGCCGTCGTCGCCTCGGAGGTGAAGGCGCTCGCCGAGCAGACCGCGAAGGCGACCGGCGAGATCGGCCAGCAGATCACGGGCATCCAGGCGGCGACGCAGGAGTCGGTCAACGCGATCAAGGAAATATCCGGTACCATCGAGAGGCTGTCGGAAATTTCCTCTGCGATTGCCGCCGCGGTGGAAGAGCAGGGTACGGCGACGCAGGA
>NZ_JAFAVV010000632.1 GCF_019242285.1 Bradyrhizobium sp. | reverse complement strand
GATGATCATCCGTATCGTGCAGTCGAAGGGCCGCAAGGACCGCAACGTGATGCTGCGGGCGGAAGTCCTCGACCTGTTGCGGCAATGGTGGAAGGTGCGGCCGACCAGGCATGATGCCGGCGTCGCGCCGGAACACCGCTGGCTCAGCAAGCGGCGGGTCTCGTCATGCCGGCATCCAAAAACCTGCACAGGAGCGGAACTATGCGGGTGGCTTGGAAAATGCTATGCGTGGTGCAGTTTGCCGCGCATTGCGCGCGACTCGTTGGCGCTAGCATTCGAGACAGACCTGCTACCATGTCTAATTCAATTTCAATTTTACCTCGCTTGATCTTTGCCTTTTCGTTCGTTGCGATATCAATCGGACAAATTTCGTTCGGATATGCCTGCTCCTCCGACCCCAGGAAACCGGTTCCCACGGAGCAAGAGTTGTTTTCGCAGGCATCGTCGGTCTTTGTGGCGCACCTTACTTCTGTGTCGGAGGTTTCCGCACCAGAGGATATGAAGGGAGCTAATAGTAAGATAATTGAAGGCTCTTTTAATACAATAGAGCTGATCAAAGGAGCGCCACCCGCCAGTAGGAAGGTAAGGAGCGTTCCATACGGCTTCGGAAATTGCACCGTACCGTTTTTGGCTGGTGCTGATTACATATTCTTTTTACAGAAGGAAGATGACTACATCACGTTTGTGAGTGGATCTACTGGGCCAATTATAAATCTTGATGGGACAAGAGTGCGAGAGAAGCTCGAACAACTGAGAGCGCTGGCAAAATAGGACTTGCCGCTTGACGACACCACTCTGAAGCGAGGCCTGACGCGCGAATGGTCCGCAAAGGCCAGGGGCCGAAAGTTTCATGCCGAGCAAATCTGGTCGGCACCACCTCGGACAGCCGACCTAGCGCAGCCTGACGGATTTTCTCTGTCGGACCCTTGGCGGACGTCCGCCAACCACAACGTGACCGAAATCTTGCGTGGAAACTCGGTACCGGCGTCGAGCCCGAGTCTTCGGGCAATAGCGAACCCCTGGTTTCGATCGTTTGGCTGTGAGCCGTGCGGCGCGCCGGACACGCGCGCCACACGGCTCATTGTCACACCGAACGAAGCGATTTGAAGGTTGCGCGCACATCGGACACGAAGAGCGCAGGCTGTTCCCAGGCCGCGAAGTGCGTCCCTTTGGGATGGTTGCTGTAGTGGATGAGCTTCACATACGCCTTCTCTGCCCAGCTCTTTGGCGCTTGATAAATTTCTTCAGCAAACGCGCTCACGCCCACCGGAAGCTTGACGCCCCTCGCGTCGAAGAAGCCGCCTGCCGGCAAATTGTGCTTCGTGTCCCAGTAAAGACGCGCCGAAGAGATCGCGGTATTCGTCAACCAATAGAGCGTGATGTTGTCGAGAACATCGTCGCGGCTGAGCCCTTCAGCCTTACCGTCGAATACGCGGGCGATCATTTGGTAGCTGCGAATGTCGTGATCGAGTATCCAACCCGCAAGGCCAACCGGTGAATCGACGATTCCGTAGAGCGTCTGCGGACGAAGTGCCATCTCGTTGGCGTAACCCAACCCGTTCTTATAGAAGTCATCGAGCCCATCCCACGCGTACTTTTCCTCCGGCGAAAGGCCGGCGGGCGGCGGGCCGCCCGCGGAAAGCGCTTTAGAAACATCGGGCGGAACTGTCGCCGCCATGTTGGTGTGAATGCCGAGCAATCCCGGCGGCTGCTGCAAAGCCATCACCTCCGATACGGCATTGCCCCAATCGCCGCCCTGCGCCACATATTTCGTGTAGCCGAGGCGTTGCATGAGCGTCGCCCAGGCTTTCGCAATGCTAACGGGATTCCATCCGGGCGCCGTTGGTTTGCCAGAGAAGCCGTAGCCCGGCAGCGACGGAATCACGAGATGGAAGGCATCGGCCGCGGCTCCGCCGTGCGCCGTCGGGTTCGTCAACGGATCGATGATCTTCATCTGTTCGATGATCGAGCCGGGCCAGCCATGCGTGACAATCATCGGCAGCGCATTTTCATGCTTTGAGCGAACGTGAATGAAATGAATGTCGAGGCCGTCGATCTCGGTGATGAAGTTCGGCACGGCATTGATCTTCGCCTCGCACTTGCGCCAATCGTGCTCGTTCGCCCAATACTGCGCTAGCTTCTGCATCGTCGCCAACTGCACGCCTTGCGTTGCATCGGCGACCTGTTCGCGCTCGGGCCATTTTGTCGCGGCGATGCGTTTGCGCAAGTCGGCGAGGTCTGCTTCCGGAACGTCGACGCGGAAGGGGCGGATTGGGGTGTCTCCGGCCGCCGCGGTCATCTGTGTGGAGAGCAGGCTGACGGCGCCCGCGGCTACGGAGGCGGCAAGAAAGCTGCGCCGGCCTTCATCGGGTGTTTTAATCGTATCCATGGATGACCCTCCTTGGTCTGATGGCCGGTTGGAGCAGCGGCGTCCCAGGCGCGGCGGCCCGCTTCTCGCGCTCGGCGATGGAATTGGACAGTTTGTCGCCTCTTGTTGCTGGCCTTGTGGCAATGCCTGCAAACTGCAGCTTGCGGGAGATCCGTTCGCGGAGCCGACCGCGGCATTTTTTGCGAGGATCGTTCTCCGACGCATCTCTGCGACGCTTAAGACGCGTAGACTACCATTGCGCAGAACGGCACGGTCGTACCTCGCGGCCTGATTATATTCGCCAGCACACTATGTTCAACGACGGAACGCCAGTAGCACCAACCGTCTTTGAGAAGCACCGTGCGATTTGAAAAAAGCGATTACCAATTATGGGAACAGGTCCGGACCTACGCTGGGGCGTCAATCCGTTGCGAATGAAGACGAAGCCAATGTCGCCGTTGGATCAAGGGCTGAAAGTCTCACGTCGAGCAAGTCTGGTCGGTACCACCTCAGCCGGCGGACATAGCGTATCCCTGAAGGTTTCTCTCTTTCGGGCCACTTCCGGATGCATGTATCGCAACAAATTGCGGCGTGTTCGATCGGTTCGTCGGGCACAAGCCGCACCGGCGTCATTCGGGCAGTCCCACTTTCCGAGGGCCCTCAATTAGCAGCTTCGAGCGTGATTGCCCGCCGCGAGCGATGAACGCAGATATCGAGCCATGTGCCGTCGTCGCTCGAAGGCACAATTCTGCTGAGCCGCGCCCGCCAAGAGCGCCGCACCGAATCGAGCAGGCTGCAAAATTCGTCTTGCAGATCGTCGGGGCCAAGGTGCGGAAGCCTTGACGGGCGGCTCCGGACTCCGCGGGTCAGCGTTTCGTGGTCACCCAGGCCATGAATGCACCGGTCGCGTCCGCCCCGATGGCAATGCGCCCGAAATCGGGGACGTCGAACGGCTGCCGGACGATCCTGCCGCCATTTCTCTCGATCTCGGCAAGGCGCTGGTCGATATCGTCGACTTCGAGATAGCTCAACCAGTGCGGCGGATCGCCATCTGGAACGATGCCGCGCATGTCGAGAATGCCGGCGACCGGCTTGCCCTCCGCCCTGGCGATCCAGTAGGTGCGGTCCCGGTCCGGCATCGGCATGCCCTCGAACGTCCAGCCGACTATCGCGGCGTAGAACGCCTTGGCCGCCTCGACATCCCGCGTATAGAGCTCATTCCAGACGAAAATTCCGTGAGTCATGGCATCCTCCGTGTCATTGGGCTTGACCGGCGCCGCCGGCGAAACCGACCTGGACCCAACTCGGCAGCGCTCACCCAGAGGACGAACGAGACCTCGCAAGCCCGACAGCGGGCGTCAAATTTGCCCTTCGCCCAGGCTCTGTCTCATCGCGCAGGCGTAGCTGCGAGCCACTGCGTGCGATCCGGGATCAGCTTTGGGTCAAAAGCGACCTGTTGGTCCTTCCAAGCGAGCGGACAAAGCTATGGCAGCAGACGGCCGAGCCGCGGCAACACGACTATGTCAATCAGTCCGAGGTGATGACCCAATCGCCGATGACATCGCCTGCTTCTACAACCCAGTCAGGCTGCACTCGGCGCGCGGCTACCCACCTCCCGTCGCACATGAACAACGGGCGGACCATGACAGCCTGATCGGAAGAATTCGACCTGCCACCTTGCCACGAATACGGAGGGGCGTCCTGCTCAGCGGTTCTTCGGCATCCCGCCAGGCAAAGTGTCTCGCTTGGCGAAGATGCTTGTCATTTCAGCCATGTTCTCGGTT
>NZ_JAFAVV010000337.1 GCF_019242285.1 Bradyrhizobium sp. | reverse complement strand
GCGCATCGGCACGCGGCTCGTGGGCGGCGGCACGCCGTCGCGGATCCACGCGTTGAGATCGGTGAGCAGGGCGCGCATCGGCGCGCCCGCATGCATCGGGTTCTGCGGCAGTGCCATTGCCGGCACGGTCTTGCGCATGACGTCGGTGGGACCCGCGAAATGCGGCGCGCCCGCGATCATGTAGGCGCGGACATTGTCGGGCAGGTCGAGATGATTGCCGGCGAGGTCGGTCACCAGCAGCGAGGCGTGCGACGACCACCACTCCAATTCGCTGTCGGTCTGCATCACCTTGGGGCAGGTCGAGGACAGCGCACAGCGGCGCAGCAGGCCGTCTGTCTTTCCTGAGAGCGGATCGGTCAGCGTGGCGTAGGTGAACGGAAACAGGTCGGCCTACCAGGCCGGGTCCTGCGGATGACGCGGATTGCGGCCGGGCTGGCCGAACCGGACATTGGTCGCCATCCGCCGCGTGCCGCCGACATGCGGCATCAGGCCATCGAACACCATGCGGCCATGCTCGTCCTCGTTGAAGCCGAGATAGAGGAAGTCGCGCAGGAAGCGGCCGGATTGCGAGACGCCGAAGCCGATGGCACGATCGACCGAGGGGCGCAACCCGTTCAGCAGCGGGTTGGCCGGGCTCACGTCGCGGCGGAGAAAGCTTGCGACGTCGCGCATCGCGGCATAGCCGATGCCGAGCACGGCCGGATTGCGCGCGGTGTAGGTGATCTCGTAGAGCGCGCCGGCGTCGAAGCCGTCAGGCCGCGTGATCTCGACCGTGGTCGGATCGACCAATTGCGCCGAAAGGCCAGCCGGCCTCTCGCGCGCGTCGGCCCAGGCCGCCCGCACCGTGACGGCGAGGTTGGCCGGATCAGCCGCGGGCCAGGTCAGCGGCGCGCGCGCCGGGCTCGTGGTGTTGTCGAACACCACCTCCTCGCGCGCCGGCCCGGTGACGGCCTTCAGCACCGGCCCGCTCAGCGCGAGCAGCCCGGGCGAGGAAGACATGTCACCCTGCCAACCGACCCACACTTCGGTAAAACCTTGGCGTTGCAGGAAGCCGATCCCGGCGTCGTCGGCTTCCTGCGCGCGATTGGCGCCGGGCTGCGGCGAATCGTCGAACAGTTGCGGTGCGAGCTTGCGGCCGCGGTTCGGCACCTCCACGAGCAGCGTGCCGTTGCCGCGGGCGAGATCGGCGGGACGCAGGATCACGACGTCGGCTATGGCCTCGACCTTGCCATCGGCGTTGCACGGCGCCAGCGCAAGATCGGTGATCACGGCGTTGCGGTCATCCTTCGGGTCGAGCGCGATGGTGGCGCGCGCGGTGATCCGCTCATAAGCGCCGACCTCGCCAAAACTGCGGCCGGCGAACGCCGGCACGCGCTCGGTGACGTCGAAGCGGATGACCTCGGCCCGCAGCGCCGCGGGGACCAGGCACATAGCCGCGAGTGCGCCGATGGCGATCCTGCGCATGATGTTCCTCCCCGGAGCTGGCGCGAGAGTTTGGACGGGCGCCATATTTTCGTTGTCGTGGACAACCTATAGCATCGGTCGAAAGATTACGTCGCCCAACGAATGGACGGGCTGCTGATGTCCACGCTCTTCGCGTTCCTCCACCATCTCTGTGCCTTCACACTGGTCGCAACGGTTGCGATCGAGTTCACGCTGATCCGTCAGGAGCTGACAGTGGCTTCCGCGCGGCGGCTGCAGGTCACCGATCTCGGGCTCGGCATCGTGGCGGGGCTGTTGCTTGTGATCGGCGTGTTGCGCGTGTTCTTCTTCGAGAAGGGACCTGACTATTACTGGCACAGCCACGCCTTTCTCGCCAAGTTTGCGCTGTTCATCATCGTGGGTGGGCTGTCGGTCGTCCCGACCATGGAATTCCTGTCCTGGCGCGGCGCAATCACGGCGGGGCAGGTGCCGGTGATGGCGGCGGGCAAGCGCAGGCTCGTCACGGTCATCATTCACGCGGAGCTGGCGGCGATCGCGGTCATTCTGTTGTGCGCCGCCATCATGGCGCGGGGAGGCTGGGTCTAGAGCAGAGGCGGATGCCGCGCATCCGCCCCCTGCGAGGGCCTTCGGCTAAGCTAAGCCGCCTTGCCCTGCTTCTTGTGGAATTCCGCCGCGCGTTTTTCCAGCTCGGCCGGCGAGACGTCCTCGATATGGGTGCCGACGAACCAGCGGTTGCCGGCGAAATCCTTCACCCCGCCGGAGCGGTCGCCATAGAACTGGTCGGCCGGCTCCATCACCGAGGTCGCGCCGGCCTTCAGCGCGCGCTGATAGGCCGCGTCCACGTTGGGCACATAGAGATACAGCATCACGGGCGACGCCTTGGCATGCTCGGATGCGTCCGAGACCATCAGCATGGAATCGCCGATCTTGACCGTCGCATGCATGATGCTGCCGTCCGGCCGCTTGGTGGGCTCATGCGTGGGCTGGGCACCGAAAGCAGCCCGCATGAAGCCGAGCAGCTTTTCGGCGCCATCGACGATGACATAAGGCGTGATGGTGTGAAATCCTTCCGGGATCGGATTGACCTTCTCCAGCATCTCGAACTCCTGTCCTGGTTGAAGATAAAGCTAACGCCCGGACGGCACACCAGTTTGCTTGAGATCCGCGTTTTTTTGCCCGAGTTGCGTGGGTTCCCCGGAAACGCAAACCGAGGGGGCCAACAACAGGAGAGAACCATGCCCAAGTCTTACTTCGTCGTCCGCACCACCGTCCGATCCCACAAGGCGCGCAGCCTTCGACAAATGGTATCAGACCGAGCATCTGCCCGATGCCGCCAGGTCGTTCGGCGTCAAGAAGGCCTAGCGGTTCTGGAGCCTCGCCGATCCCTCACTGCACCAGGCGATCTAGCAATTTGACGATGAGGCCTCGCTCGACCGTGCCATGAAGGCGAGGACATGAAGCGGCTGGTCGCTGACTTCAACCGCGACTGGCCGGATGTCGCGCGCACCCGCGAAATCTTCGCGCTGGCAGAGGAGTTCGGAAGCTGAGGAAGTCGCGGTCCGCCATGCAGCCAGGGCGCATCGCTCGACGCGAGCTCCGGAAAGATGGGACCCAAGAATCTCGTCCATGGATCTCGTCCAAGGATCTCGTTCATCCCGCCGCACCGGCTTCCGTCAGCTGGGGCCGCAGTTCAGCGGCCGTTCAGGTCAGGCCCGCAAAATCGCGCGCGCGGGTAGCGACGCTACCGGCTTTTTGATGTTTCGCTTCATTGCGTGACCGCCGCATTGCGGCCACCGAACAGAAAAAGGAAGGCCCATGAAATACCTCGCAGCCGCTGCGATTGCGCTGGGCCTCGGCTTTGGCGCGATGGGAGCCTCGCAGGCCATGCCGCGGGCGCCGCTTGCGCCGACCGCCTCCGATGGCGCGATCATCCGCGTCGCCGATGGCTGCGGTCCGGGCTTCCACCGCGGTCCCTATGGCGCCTGCCGCCCGCTCTATAGCTGCCCTCCCGGCTGGCATCCCGGCCCGTACGGCCGGCGCTGCTTCCGCAACTACTGAGTTCTGGCTGACGCGTAGCGTGGGCCAAGGCGCGACGCGACGATGCTGCGCATCGCGCGGCGCGCCGTGCCCACCATCGATCGACAGCGGTGCTCGGGACGGTGCGCACGCTTCTGCCTTCGCGTGGCACGCTTCAGTGCAAGAGCCGCTTAGTCGTACTAAGTCACATGTATGGCGCTCTCGTTGAAATTCTTGAGCTTTTTGGAACGACCATATTTGCACAAAGACGAGTCGATTCAATGGCTTGAGTCTTCTTGTGACTCAGTACGATTAGCCCACCCTACCGATCTGGCGAATCACTTCCCCAGAAAGCCCAGCAGCAGCTCGTCATATTTCGCCCGCGCTTCGAGAAACACCAGATGCCCGGTATCGGGGATCACCTCGGCGCGCGCGTTCGGCATCTTGGCCGCAAGCGCCTGCGCGAGCTCGGCGTTGTGGCCCATCTTCGCACGCAACGCCTCCGGCGCGCTGGGCCGCCCCGGCGCGTTGTGGTCGTCGGCGCCCATGATGAACAGCGTCGGCTGGGTGAGCAGCGGCATCTCGTGCGCCACAGGCTCGCGATAGATCATCTGGCTCGAGCTTGCGAAAGTGCGCAGCCAGCGCGGATACTCCGCGGATCCCTTGATGTTGAAGCGCTGCTCGATGAACGGCGTCACCTGATCGGGCGGCAGCTTCAACGCGTAATTGGTCTCGAGCTGCCTGCGATAGCCTTCGGCGGTGAGGCGGTCCTCGGTCTCCATGATCTTCTCGGTCGGGGTCGGCGGCACGTAGAGCCGGTAGTCCTCCAGGCCGATCGGCGCCGTCAGCACCAGATGATCGACGCGGTCGGGATAGGCTCGCGCGATCCGCACCGCCAGCATGCCGCCCATGGAGTGGGCGACGATGTCCGCCTTCGCGATCTGCAGGTGATCGAGCAGCGTGATGGTGTTGCGCGCCAGCGTGTCGAAATGCAGTTCGCCCGAAGGCTTGGACGATTTGCCGAAGCCGACCTGGTCCGGCACCAGCACGCGATATCCGGCCTCGCTCAGCGTCCTGATCACCGGCGCCCAGTAGCTCGACGCGAAATTCCGGCCATGCAGCAGCACGACCACGCGGCCGTTCGGCTGCGCCGGCGCGACGTCCATGTAGGCCATGCGCAACGGCTCGCCGTCATTGACGAGCGGCAGGAGGTTGACCGGGTAGGGGTAGGCAAATCCTTCGAGATCGATGCCATAGGGCTCGCGCGGCGGATTGTCCGCGGCAAGGGCCGGTGTGGCGAGCAGGGTGGCGGCGAGCGCGGCAACGAGGATACGGTTCATCAGGGGTTCCGGAAGCGAAGCGAGGCCACCGCTTTAGCAAAGGCGCGCATGGCCCGGCATGACGGGTCGAACAACACCGCGTGATGAGACGATCGCAGCCGATCAGATGATCCCGCCATTGGCGCGCAGCACCTGGCCATTGATCCAGCCGCCGTCGGGGCCCGCGAGAAACGAGACCGCGGCGGCGATGTC
>NZ_JAFAVV010000103.1 GCF_019242285.1 Bradyrhizobium sp. | reverse complement strand
TGCTCTCGCGCACCGGGTAGCTCGCCGCCTCCAGGTGCTGGTTCAGTGCGTCCCGCACCTCGGCGGCGCGCCTCGCATCCGTGGTCACGCTGATCTCGTAATTGGCCTCGGAGGAACGCGCATTCAGCGGAATGCGGTCGATGGCGTTGACCAGCGGGCGCAGCAGCGTGTTGCCAGCCAGCACGAAGATCGTCAGCGCGGCCGACTGCGCGAGCATGTCGGCGCCGGCGCAGGACCCGACCGCGGCGGATGCCCACAGGGTCGCGGCGGTGTTCAGCCCGCGCACATTCATGCCCTCCTTCATGATCGCGCCGGCACCGAGGAATCCGATCCCCGAAACCACATAGGCGACCACGCGAACGGCGCCGTCCGTGCCGGCGAGGCGCTCGGCGAGATCGACGAAGGCCGCCGCGCCGACCGCGACCAGGACGTTCGTCCGCAAGCCGGCACTGCGCTGCCGGTACTGCCGCTCGGCCCCGATCAGGGTCCCGAACACGAACGCGACCGCGAGGCTGATCAGCGTATCGAGGAAGTCGTGGAGCTGGAAAGTCGCGATGAATTGCACGAAACGCCTCGACAGGGCCGGAGTTACCAGGCACAGGGCACCTACCCGTCAGTACGACGCATCCTTGATCAGCGTCAAATCGCGACGGAAAATCTCGATTATCATGATTGGGGAGGGAGTATGGCATGTCTGGCTCCGGCAAGAGAAGTACGAGCCACACCGTTCGTGCGGGCTGCGAAGCGGTCAGCGCGGTGAAGCTGTCACAGCAACTCACAGCGGAGATCGATGCCTGGGCCGAAACCCATAATGCAACGCGCTCCGACGCCATCCGTCAGTTGATCGAGATCGGGCTCGGTAGAGCGGCTGCAGAGGTCCGCTCCGGCAGCGTCGAGCGCGCTTCGCTCGACATCGAGGAACAGGCCATCTGCCAGCTTCGTCCGCTGCTTGACCCATCGCTCCCGCTTGACGAGCGGGAGCGCCGCATCCGCAGATTGGTCGAGGGACCGCCGGAATTCTCCGATTGCCGCATCGACTTGCCGAAGCGCGGCAAGTAGCCGCCGCCGCGCCTTCTCCGGGTGGAATGCCCTGTTGATCTCAATCAACGCGTCAATGTTTGAAAGTTTTTATGATGTCACAACTGAGAGGCGCCCATCCGGAACGCCGGATATCGCCGAGCGGTTGGCCGGCGTCGAAAGCGCCGATGCGGTGCAGAAATGCAGCCATTGCAATAAACAGAGCTGTCTGCCGTGCATTTCCGAGGTGATCGATCATGGCACAAAGTGAATTCAACCCGCTTCTCGCGCCGGACGAACTGAAGCAGCTCACCGATGCCCTTGTCGCGCAGGCCATGCAGGCCGAGAACGGTCCCGAGCGGCTTCGAATCCTCACCTATGCCGACGCGCCGAGCAACCTGGCCGAGATCAAGAAGCTCCTGATGGAATATGAGCGGCGGCTGCTCAATTGAAGGTATCGCCCGCCGCGACGCCGTTCACGCCGCCACCGCCTCGTAAATGTCCTCCTCCTGCGCCGTGTGCATCCTGGCCAGCGTCTCGATCGCCTCGATCACCCGTTGCGCGTCGCGCAGCAGGTAGCGGTCGACCTTTTCGGTCGGCAGGTCTTCGGCAACGCGCCCGAGCAGACGGGCGAGATGCAGTATCTCGCGGTGGGCGCGGCTCATGGCGGAAAGACCATGCTTCTCCTGCAACACTTTCGCCAGGCGCGGATAGATCTCGCCCTCGTCGTCGCGCTCGTGCGTCACGACTTTCTCCTGCACCAGTCGGTTCGCTTCGAGGATCAGCGATGTGCTGTCTTCCGGGGTGACATCGTCGAGCGCGTCGACGATTCCCCGCAGGTGATCCAGGTGCCCGAGCAGCGCCAGATGATCCCGATGCAGGTCATGGCCATCCTCCGTCGTCACATGCCGTCCGACCAAGCCATGCGCCGGCAGCAGCGCCCGCAGGGCGTTGAGGATCACGACGACGTCGATTGCCTCCTGCAGCAGCGCCGCCGGCACGGGGGCGAGGAAGCCCGCTGCGGCCGCCGCCATGGCGAACAGCGACAGACCCATGCCGACGATGATGCTCTGCATCGCGATGCGCCGCGCCCGCTGCGAGATCGTGATCGCGTCCGCGACCCGGTCGAGCCGATCGGCCAGGATCACCACGTCGGCAGCCTCCGAGGAGGCGCTGGCGCCGCGCGCACCGAGCGCGATCCCGACATCGGCCGAGGCCAGCGCCGGCGCGTCGTTGATGCCGTCGCCGACCATCACCGTCGGGTGCAGGCGCTGCTCCGATCGCACCGCGTCGACCTTGTCGGAAGGCACGCGGTCGGCCAGCACCGCATCGAGGTCGAGAGCGGCGCCGATCGCCTGGGCGGCAGCGGCGCGGTCGCCTGTGACCATGACTATGCGCGCCACGCCGGCGTCACGCAGGAGGCGGATCGCACGCGGCGTGTCAGCGCGGAGTTCGTCGGCCAACAGCAGCGCGCCGACCAGCCGGTCCTCGACCGCGACGAACACGGTCAGCGCCGATCGCCAGGAGGCACGGCGCACCGTGCGGACCGCCCAGGGCGGCAGGCTCGCATTGGCAACGACCATGTCACGCGAGCCGGCGCAGACCCGCTTGCCGTCAATCGTCCCCTCGAGGCCGGCGCCCATGACTTCCCTGACCTGCTCGGGCACGCCGAGCTTCAGGCCACGCGCGAGACCGGCCTGAACGATGGCCGCAGCAAGCACGTGGTGGGAAGCCTGCTCGAGGGAAGCGGCGAGCATCAGGACTTCGTCGGCGATCTCGTCCGGCGCCACCTCGACGGAAATCAGCCGGGCGCCCCCCACCGTCAATGTGCCGGTCTTGTCGAACAGCACCGTATGGGCCCGCGCCAGCGCCTCCAGCGGGCCGCCGCCCTTGACCAGAATACCCCGGCGCGCCGCCCGCGCGACGCCGGCGATGAAGGCGACGGGTGCCGCCAGGATCAGGGGGCATGGGGTTGCGGCGACCAGCACCGCGAGGCTGCGAATGACGTCGCCCGAGACCAGCCAGGCGACGAGAGCGACGCCCAGGGTGACGGGCAGGAAGATCAGCGCATAGCGGTCGGCCAGCCGGACGAACGGCGCCTTCGCGGTCTGCGCGGCGGTCACGAGCTTGACGATCCCGGCATAGGTGCTGTCGCCGGCGGTCGCCGTCGCCGTGAGCTCGAAGGCTTCGCCGGCGTTCAGCGAGCCCGAGAGGACGGCGCCGCCGCGCGGCTTGACCACGGGGATCGGCTCCCCCGTGAGCGCGGCTTCGTTGACCACGGCCGCCGTCGAACCGACGCCGTCGACCGGAACAACCTCGCCGGCGCGCACCAGCAGCCGATCGCCGATCGCGACCGCAGAAACCGCGATGTCCTCGAAATGATCGTCGGTGCGGCGGTGGGCTTGGCGGGGCGCCCGGTCGACCAGCGCGCGCAGGTCGTGCTCGGCGCGCGCCACCGCGACGTCCTCCAACACATGACCGCCGGAATACATCAGCGCCACCACGGCGCCGGCGAGCGGCTCGCCGAGCGCGATCGCCGCGCCCATCGACACCAGCGCGATCGCGTCGATGCCGAGCCGACCGGCGAGCAGGTCACGCATGATCGAGACCGACAGCCCAGCCATCACCGGCAGCGTGGCCGCTGCAAAACTCCAATCGACGAGATCCGGCCGATGCTGCAAATGGGCGATGCCGCCCGACGCCAGCGCCAGGATCGCGATCGAGACCAGAGCCCAGCGCAGGACGCGTTCGAAATCCATTGACGAGCTCCGGCCCATTTTCCGACGCCGTGAACCTCGCCGAAATGGGCCGCCCGGCGCTTGAGCGAAATCAACGGCGCGGCACGATCTTGCTGCAGGCGGGACGCCGT
>NZ_JAFAVV010000092.1 GCF_019242285.1 Bradyrhizobium sp. | reverse complement strand
TCGTCATGGGAGAACAAGTAGCGGCCGCGGCCGGTCAACGGCCGCAGCTCGGTAAGGATAGCGAGCGCTTGCTGGGAGAGCGGCACTTCGTGATCATCGCGCATCTTCATTTTCTCGGCGGGGATCAGCCATACGCGGTTCTTCTCGTCAAACTCGCTCCACTCAGCGAGCCGCAACTCGCCGGGCCGCACCATAGTCAAGGAGATCAGCTTGAGCGCGTAGCGCACCAGTCCACCGTTCTTGGCGTCGTAGACCTCAATCCGGCGCATCAGGTCGCCCACGTCGTCGGGATCGGTCAGCGCAGGGCGCGGATTGCCCTTGGGTGCCTTGGTGAGCGCGTGCTTCAAGTCGCGGGTGGGGTCGCTGTTGCAATACGAGGCGCCTACGCCAAATTGGAAGACTCGCGAGGCGGTCGAGCGGAGGCGTCCGACGGTGTAGTACCGTCCACGGGCCTCCGCACGCCGGAATGCGGTCAGCAATTCCGGCGGAGCGATCTCGCAAAGCGGCCGGTCGCCGATCTCACGATTGAGCTGAACGAGATTCCAGCGTTCCCGCTTGATCGTCGACTTGGCCTTGTTCTCTTTTTCGAGCTTCGTGGTTGCCCATTCTTCCCCGACTGCACGGAAGGTGTGCTTGAGCTTTTCGTCTTCCTGTCGCTTGGCCTCGCGCACCGCGACTGGATCTTGGCCCTGATCAACGAGCTTTTCCGCGTTGTGGCGCTTGTCGCGCGCGGCCTTGAGTCCGACGCCAGGAAAGGTGCCAAAAGACATATTCTTGCGCTTGCCGCCGAAACGGTAGCGGTAGAGCCACAGCTTGGTCCCATTTGGCCGCACCACGACGCTGAGGCCCTGCCCGTCTGCAATCGCATATTCCTTGTCCGCCGGCGTCGCATTACGGATTTTCGTGTCGCTCAGTTCATCCACGGGAAAGCTCCCTTGCAATCGGGCGGCCAGCCAGTGTACCCGGCCCTTCCAGTGTACCCACAGTGTACCCGGAAGCGCCGGATGCCATCGGACGGTCGCGAACCGTACCGGGCGTCAATATATGAGGAAACGCCTCATTTTACGAGGGTTCGTGCTGATCGGCGAACGGGCGCGGACAAAAAAGAATTGGGCCGAAAGGCCAATGGTGCCCAGGGGCGGAATCGAACCACCGACACTGCGATTTTCAGTCGCATGCTCTACCAACTGAGCTACCTGGGCATGCCGCGGCGGGAGTCCGTGAACGGACCAGCGGGCCGGCGGGTTATAGTGGGCGGAAACGGCGCTGTCTACCTTGCTTCGCCGAGCCGGAACACGCCAGGTCCGTCACGCCGGGGCCGTTCGCAAGGTATAGGCAGACCTGACTTAACCCGGGTCCTCCTCGTCGTTCTCGGAGCCAGGGACGACATAAGAGCTGGACAGCCAACGGTTGAGATCGACATCCCGGCAGCGCGGCGAGCAGAACGGGCGCGCGTCCTGGGCGGCCGGGCGGCCACAAATCGGGCAGCGCCTGACCTTGGCAGAAGCAACAGCCTGTTTCGCGGATTCCTCGGACATCGACCCCATAGCTATGGACCGCGGCTGGCCGGAACAAGGGAGGTCGCGACCGACCCGCCGCTCACGCCGCGGCGGTGGCGTTGAGCCAGCCGAAGCGGATCGGAAAGCCCTCGCCGCCGAGCAGCGAGATAGATTCATAGAGCGGCAGGCCCACGACGTTGGAATAGGAGCCGACCATCTTGACCACGAAGGAGCCGGCGATGCCCTGCACTGCATAGCCGCCGGCCTTGCCGCGCCATTCGCCGGAACCGATATAGGCCGCGATGTCCTCCTCGCTCAGCCGCTTGAACCGCACCCGCGTCTCGACCAGGCGCTGGCGGTAGGCCTCGCGCGGCGTGACCAGGCAGATCGCAGTGTAGACCCGGTGATTGCGGCCGGACAACAGCCGCAGGCATTGCGCAGCCTCGTCGACCAGGTTGGCCTTGGGCAGGATGCGGCGGCCGACCGCGACCACGGTATCGGCCGCGAGGATGAAGGCACCGCGCAGTTCGTCGTCGACCTGCACCGATTTCACCGCAGCGTCGGCCTTGGCGCGCGCCAGCCGATTGGCGCAGGCGCGCGGCAGCTCGCCCCGCCGCGGGGTCTCGTCGACATCTGCCGGACGCAGCGCATCGGGCTCGATGCCGGCCTGGTTGAGCAGCGCAAGACGCCGTGGCGAACCGGAAGCAAGGACGAATTTGGGGCGGCCAAGCATGGCGGATGTGCGGAAGGGGATTCGAACGATGGAAACGCCGGCGGAACGTATCGGAAGGCCCCGGCTTTCACAACCCGTCGGAACGATCGCAAAAGCCAAACATTTGCAGGCCCTTGTCAGGCGACTGTCACACTCCCGTAGCGGCAGGCGCGAAAGGCGCTGATTCACCGCGAAAGCAGGGCGTCACCCGCTCGGCGCGCCCACCCTGGCGAAGCGCCGGCGGATGCGCCTGAGCAGCATTTCGCAGACCTCGCGGTAGGCGGCGAGCTTCTGCTCGCGATTGCCCGAGGTGCCGGTCGGGTCATGGGTCGGCCAGTATTCGACCTCGGCCGCCAGCGTACGCGTCAATTCCAGCGCCTTGTGGTGCGCCTCGGGCGACAGCGTGATGATCAGGTCGAAATTCAGCCCCTCCCAGTCCTCCAGCTCCTCGAAGGTGATCGGCTTGTGCGCAGAGATGTCCGCGCCCATCTCGGCCGTCGCGGCGACCGCGAACGGATCGAGCTCGCCCTTTCTCACTCCCGCGGAGCGGACATACATCGCCTGCGGAAACATCTGCTGCAGCAGGCCCGCCGCCATCGGCGAGCGCACGCTGTTGAGCCCGCAGGCGAACAGCACCGCTTGCGGTGCCCCAACCATCAGGGGCTACGCCCTTCTTGTTTGGCGCATGATCTGATCCGAAAACCGGTTCCCACTTTTCGGGATCATGCGCTACCCCTTCCAGTGCAGCACGGTGATCAGCGTGAACAGCCGCCGCGCGGTCTCGAAATCGACGCGCACCTTGCCCTTCAGCCGCTCCTGCAGCGTGCGCGAGCCCTCGTCATGAATGCCGCGACGGCCCATGTCGATGGCCTCGATCTTGTCCGGGGTGGCGGTGCGGATCGCCTGGTAATAGCTGTCGCAGATCATGAAATAGTCCTTGACGATGCGCCGGAACGGCGTCAGCGACAGCAAATGCGCAACCACCGGCGTGCCGTCCTCACGGCGGATGTCGAACATCAGGCGGTTACCGGTGATGCCGATGTGCAGGGCAAACGGGCCTTGGCCGTCGACGCCTTCCGGTGCGAACAGGTTCTGCTCGATCAGGTCGTAGATCGCGATCGCCCGCTCGTGCTCGATATCCGGTCCGGAACGTCCGATCGATTCCTCGTCGAGCGTCACCGCGACGATGCGGTTGGTCGGGTCTTGCTCGGCGGGCGCGTTGCTCATGGCAGATTGAGGCGGGTGCCGACCGAGCGCGCATGGGCGTCCAGCCCCTCGGCCTTGCCGAGCGCCATCGCCGCAGGTCCGAGCGCACGTAGCTGCTCGGGGCCGCATTTGAGCAGCGAGGTACGCTTCATGAAATCGAGCACGGAAAGCCCCGAGGAGAATCGCGCCGAACGCGCCGTCGGCAGCACGTGGTTGGAGCCGCCGACATAGTCGCCGATCGCCTCCGGCGTGTGCGCGCCCAGGAAGATTGCGCCGGCATTGCGGATGCGCGCGGCAAGACTTTCCGGATCGGCGGTCATGATCTCCAGATGCTCGGCCGCGATCGCGTCCGCGAGCGGCACGGCATCGGCGAGCGCCTCGACCAGGATGATTGCGCCAAAATCCTCCCAGGAGCAGCCGGCGATCTTTGCCCGCGGCAGCGTCGCGAGCTGCGCCTGCACCGCGGCCGCGACCTCGTCGGCGAGCCGCGCCGAATCAGTGATCAGGATCGCCTGCGCGCTCTCGTCGTGCTCGGCCTGCGCCAGCAGATCGGCGGCGACCCAGCCGGCATTGCCGGTATCGTCGGCAATCACCAGCACCTCGGAAGGACCGGCGATCATGTCGATGCCGACCTTGCCGAACACCAGCCGCTTGGCGGCCGCGACATAGGCGTTGCCGGGCCCGACGATTTTCGCCACCGGCGCGATGGTCGCGGTGCCGT
>NZ_JAFAVV010000059.1 GCF_019242285.1 Bradyrhizobium sp. | reverse complement strand
ACGCCGAAATTGAGCCGGCCGTCCGAGAGATGGTCGAGCATTGCAACGCGGTTGGCGAGCTCGGCGGGATGGTGATAGGGCAGCAGGAAACCGCCGGGGCCGAGGCGGATGTGCTTGGTCTGCAACAAGGCCTGGGCGAGGATCAGGTCGGGCGCCGGATGCGGCTCCCAAGGGCGCGGTGTGATGCTCGCCGATCCAGGCTTCCTAGTAGCCAAGCTCGTCGAGCCAGCGCAAGACCTGCAAGTCCCAGTCCTGGCCCTCCCTCAACCCGCACTCCGGCGGATGCGAGGGCATCGCAAAATATCCAAGTTCCATGGGTGTTCCTCTGGTCGTTCGTTTTTGGCGCGCGCTTTTGCGCGACACTGACGAAGCGTAGCGCCTCGTTGCTCATCGATCATGGGCCGCGCCGCGGCGGAATGATGGCGTTGCGTTTATGGATTGGGTCCCGGGCTTGCAGATCAGGCCGCGCGCGAGCGGGCGATCGCGCCGGAGACGATCTGCATCGCGATACCGAGGGTCCAGCCGAGCATGATCATATAGGTCCAAGCGATGTGCGGCTCGGCGCGCAGGATGATGATGCCCACCGAGCAGAACGCCGTCAGCGTCGCGAGGAACGTGCCGGCGGCGCTGAGGAGTTCCGGCGAGTCGATCTGCGCATCCTCGGGATGGAACGGCTGCGGCGGCGTGTCGATGCCGAGATAGAAGGCGATCGCGCCGAGGATCATCATGATGAGCAGGAAGCCCTGGGTGGTCAGCGCGGCGATGCTGGTGCCGACATGGGCGGAGACGAACAGCCCGCAGGCCGCGCCCGCCATGGCAAGGCCAAGGCGCTCCAGCACATGGGCGAACCGTCTGATACGTGTACGCATGGGCTTTCGCCGGAAAGTCGCTGGGGTCGACGTTAGTAGATTCGCCACCTCCAGGAAACCCGCTTCGCCCGCCGATGTTCCTGTTACCGCGCGCCGAAGCGGGTGTCGCCGAACAATTCCTTCTGCTCGGCCGGAGCCGCACGCCAATAGGGCGGCGGCGCGCTGACATGGCCGCCGAGCTCGGCGGCGGCGTGCCAGCCCCAGCGCGGGTCGTAGAGCATGCCGCGGGCGAGCGCGATCATGTCGGCCTTGCCGGCGCTGAGAATGTCCTCGGCCTGCCTCGCCTGCGTGATCAGGCCGACCGCCACGGTGGTGAGACCGGTCGCCTGCCTGACGGCTTCGGCAAGCGGCACCTGGTAGCCCGGCCCGAGCGGAATCTTCTGCCCAGGCGACACGCCGCCGGAGGAGACGTCGATCCAGTCCAGCCCGCGGGCCTTCAGCTGTTTCGCAAGCGCGATGGTCTGGGCGATATCCCAGCCGCCCTCGACCCAATCGGTGGCCGACACCTTGATGCCGACCGGCTTGTCGGCCGGAAAGGCGGCGCGGATCGCCTCGAATATTTCGAGCGGAAAGCGCATGCGATTCTCGAGGCTGCCGCCATACTGGTCGGTGCGCCGGTTCGAGATCGGCGACAGGAACTGATGCAGCAAATAGCCATGCGCGCAATGCAGCTCGATCGCATCGATCCCGAGCCGCTCGGCACGCCGGGCAGAGGCGACGAAGGCATCGCGCACGCGCGCAAGCCCGGCCGAATCGAAGGCGTGCGGTGATGCTTCGCCTTCCTTGTGCGGCAGCGCCGACGGGCCCTCGGTCTGCCAGCCGCCCTGGCCGATCGGGATCTGCTGGCCGCCTTCCCAGGGACGGTGGCTCGACGCCTTGCGACCGGCATGGGCGAGCTGGATCGCGAGCGCGGCCTTCGAATGCCTGCGCACCGAGGCGATGATCGGCTTCAGCGCCGCTTCGGTCGTCTCGTCATAGAGGCCGAGACAGCCCGGCGTGATGCGGCCGGCCGGCTCGACGCCGGTGGCCTCGATGCAGAACATCGCCGCACCCGAGAGCGAGAGCGTGTTGATGTGGGTGAAATGCCAGTCGGTCGCCGCGCCGTCTTCCGCCGAATACTGGCACATCGGTGCGACCATGATGCGGTTCGGCAATTTCAGGCCGCGCAGCTCGATCGGGGAAAACAGCAGGCTCATGAGGTATGCTCTCGGGAAATTTCGGGGCGGGAGGGCTTCCTTCCTATGTAGCGGGGCAACGAGCCCCGCTCAACCCGACGCTATTGATGGATGCCCGCGGCCGCGATCACTTTGGAGTTGGCCTCGGTCTCGCGCGCGACGAAGGCGTCCATCTGGCGGGGCGTCATCGGCATCGGATCGACGCCGAGCTTCTTCAGGCCGTCCTGCATCGCCGGATCGTTCAGAGCCCGGATGCCGGCCTCGTGGAATTTCTCCACAATCTCGGCCGGCGTTCCTATTGGCATGAACACCCCGAACCAGATGCCGCTCTCGGCATCCTTCAACCCCGCCTCACCAGGCGTCGGCACGTCGGGCAGGTCAGGCACGCGTTCGGCGGTCGAGACCAGCAAGGCGTGCACGCGACCGTCCCTGATCAGCGGCAGCGCCGTGGCGAGCGGGCAGAAGTAGAAGTCGATCCTGCCGCCCAGGATATCCGCGAGTGCTTCCGAGCCGCTGCGATAGGGGATGTGGGCCGCCCCGACGCCGGCGGCGAGCTTGAATTTCTCCCCGCTGATATGCGTGGCGCTGCCGACGCCGACCGAGCCGAACGAGATCGTGCCGGGCTTCGCCTTGGCATCGGCGATGAAGCCCTGGATGGTCTTCCACGGCCGGGAGGCCGGGACGATCATGACGTTGGCGCTCGAGCCGATCATCAGCACGGAGGCCAGATCCTTCGGATCGAACGCGAGATTGGTGAACAGCGCGGGCGCAATCGTCAGCGCCGACGAGTTCGCCAGGATAGAGTAGCCGTCGGGATCAGCCTTCGCGACCTGGATCGTGCCGAGCATGCCGCCGGCACCGGCGCGATTTTCGACGACGATGGGCTGGCCGAGCTCTGCTGCCAGCCGATCGAACACCAGCCGTGGCACGACGTCGGCGGCGCTGCCGGCGCCGAACGGAATCATCGCCCTGATGAGATGCGACGGCCACTCCTGTGCTCGTGCTGCCGGCAACCACAGACACGCCAATATCAGCGCATTTCGAACCGATTTCCGCATGGACTGGCACTGCTCCGATGGCTTCGCAACTCGATCGTCAGATCACATTCCGTGCAAGGATCATTCCGCTGCCATCAGTCCAGCAGCTTGAACTGCAACAGCAGCGTGCGCTGGATCAGCGAGAAGTTGTCGTCGGAGATCATCGTCAGCATGGTCTCGCCGTCGGCGGTGACATGGACGTCGATCCCCTCCATGTTGTCGATCTCCTGGCCGAGATCGACCTCGAAAATGCCGGGTCCGTCGACAAGCGCGCCGGGCGCGATCGATTTCAGCGGAATGCGGCGGATTCGGATGCCGACGCCCGAGAGCAGCGAGAACTTCCGCTCCAGGATCAGGAGATCGCCCGAAGCCAGCAGCACCGCATCGCTGATGTCGTAATTGTCGGTGCGGTGGACGGCGAACTGTCCGGGCGTCGGTCCGCCGATCAGGAAGGCATTGAGATTGCCGCGCTGGTCGAGCCCGCGCTCGGACAGCGCGATCAGCGTGCCCGCGAGCGGCTGGCCCTGCGGCACGAACACCAGAGCCTCCAGCCCCTTGTTGTTCGGGAGCCGCTTCACGCCGGCCGGCACCGGCACCACCTCGCCCCGCGCGCGGATAAAACCTTCGTTGAAGTCGAAGCGGAGGATCTGGTTGACGCGCTCGAGCCCGACATAGGCGATGGAGCCGTCGAGCGCGAGCGATTCGGAGTCGTACCAGCCGCGCGTGGTGATGGGCCTGCCGTCTGGGCCGAGCATCGGCGCAGCCTCGACGTCGGCCAGGCCGCTCATCTCGCGGCCGGCATAGACGATGCGGCCGGTGAACCAGCTGCCCTGGTCGCTGAGCGAGACGAAGCGCTCGCCCTTGGTGTCGAGCCGGAGCGCCGACAGGCCGCCGAATTCGGGGAAGGACGAGGTCAGCACCAGGCCGCTGCGATATTCCAGGGAGCCGAACCGCACCCGCGACCGGTCGCGCAGGTCGAAGGACGGAAGCGGACGCGCCTTGACCTCGATCGCGACCGGCGCCGCGACCGAATGCAGGTCCGGCGGAAGCGGTTTTGCACGCGGCGGCGCAACGGATTGCGCACGCACGGCGCGGCTTAGCGCAAACGACGAAAACCCGGCCGCCACTTGCGTCAACAGGCTACGGCGGCTGAGGAGCGCGCGCATCCTCCCGTTACGAGTGCAGTCGCCTGCGCTGGCCGGGTGCGGCCGAAGGCACGCCATGGGTCTCGCTGAACAGCTCGGCGAGCTTCTCGGTGATCGCGCCGCCGAGCTCCTCGGCATCGACGATCGTCACCGCACGGCGGTAGTAGCGCGTGACGTCGTGGCCGATGCCGATGGCGATCAGCTCGACCGGCGAGCGGGTCTCGATCTCCTCGATGATGTGGCGCAGATGCCGCTCGAGATAATTACCCGGATTGACCGACAGCGTGGAATCATCCACCGGCGCACCGTCGGAGATCATCATCAGGATCTTGCGCTGCTCGGCCCGGCCCAACAGGCGCTTGTGCGCCCAGTCCAGGGCCTCGCCGTCGATGTTCTCCTTCAGCAACCCTTCACGCATCATCAGACCGAGATTCTTGCGCGAGCGCCGCCAGGGCGCATCCGCCGACTTGTAGACGATGTGGCGCAGGTCGTTGAGACGGCCGGGATTGGGGGGCTTGCCGGCGGCGAGCCACGCCTCGCGGGACTGCCCGCCCTTCCAGGCGCGGGTGGTGAAGCCGAGGATCTCGACCTTGACGCCGCAGCGCTCCAGCGTCCGCGCCAGGATGTCGGCGCAGGTCGCCGCCACCGTGATCGGACGGCCGCGCATCGAGCCCGAATTGTCCAGGAGCAGCGTCACCACCGTGTCGCGGAAGGTCGCCTCCTTCTCGTGCATGAAGGAAAGCGGATGATAGGGGTCGATCACCACCCGCGACAGCCGCGCCGGATCGAGGATGCCTTCCTCGAGATCGAACTCCCAGGCGCGGTTCTGCTGCGCCATCAGGCGGCGCTGCAGCCGATTGGCGAGGCGGGCGACGATGCCTTGCAGATGCGCGAGCTGCTTGTCGAGATAGGAGCGCAGCCGCTCCAGCTCGTCATGGTCGCAGAGGTCCTCGGCGGCGACCACCTCGTCGAATTTCGGTGCGAAGGCGTGATATTCCGGCCCGCGCGGCTCGTTGGCGCCGCTGCGATTCGGCCGTGTCGCCTCGCCCGGCGTCTCGTCGTCGCCGAGTTCGCCGTCGTCGAAGGTGTCGCTGGTTGAGGCCTGCGCGCTCTCCATTGCGCTGTCCGCCATCTCCTCGGCCGAAGCCTCGGCCTGATCGGCGCTCATCTCCTGCGCGGCGTCGGAATCGGGCGAGCCTTCCGCGCCGGACTGATCGCTCTCGCCGTCGCGGTTATCGTCCTGCTCGTCATCGTCGTCGCTATCCGTATTGCGCTCATCGCCGAGATCGAGCGCGGACAACAGGTCGTGCACCATGTCGCCGAACTTGGCCTGATCCTCGGTGACGCGGCTGAGCTTGTCGAGCCGGGTGCCGATCTTGTCCTCCAGGATCGGACGCCAGAGATCGACCATCTTGCGCGCGGCTGCGGGCGGCGCGAGACCGGTGAGGCGCTCGCGCACCATCATGGCGAGCGCGTCCGACAGCGGCGCATCGGCACGGTCGGTGATCTCGTCATACTTGCCGCGATGGAAATGATCGTCGAGCATCGCGGTGAGATTCTTGGCCACGCCGCACATGCGCCGCGCGCCGATCGCCTCCACCCGCGCCTGCTCAACCGCCTCGAACACGCCGCGCGCCTGCGGATTGCCCGGCATCAGCTTGCGGTGCACCTTGGGATCGTGACAGGCGAGCTTCAGCGCGATCGAATCGGCGTGGCCCCGCACGATCGCGGCGTCCCGCTTGGTCATCTTGCGCGCCGGTTCCGGCAGCCGCGCCTTGCCCGGCGCGAGCCCGGGCCGCTCCGAGGCGAACGTCACCTCGAGCTCGGGCGTCTTCGCGATCGCGCGCAGGCACGAGGTCACCGCCCGCTTGAACGGCTCGGTCGGCGCCTCCTTGGCGCCAGTGCGGAATTTGGAGTTGGACGTCGTCATAACGCCTCGACGCGGGAACGCTTGCTAGGACAGCGCCACGTTGACGGAGGATTCCGCAAGCTCGGCGTTGAAGCAGCGCTGATAGAATTCCGCCACCAGCGGCCGCTCCAGTTCGTCGCACTTGTTGAGGAAAGTGACGCGGAAGGCAAAGCCGATGTCGCCGAAGATCTCGGCGTTCTCCGCCCAGGTGATCACCGTGCGCGGGCTCATCACCGTCGACAGGTCGCCATTGGCGAAGGCGTTGCGGGTGAGATCGGCGAGACGGACCATCTTGTTGACGGTGTCGCGGCCCTGTGCCGTGCGATAAGCATGTGCCTTCGCCAGCACGATCTCGACCTCCTCGTCATGGGCGAGATAGTTCAGCGTGGTGACGATCGACCAGCGGTCCATCTGGCCCTGGTTGATCTGCTGAGTGCCGTGATAGAGGCCGGAGGTGTCGCCGAGGCCGACAGTGTTCGCGGTCGAGAACAGGCGGAACGCCGGGTGCGGCTTGATCACCTTGTTCTGGTCGAGCAGCGTCAGGCGACCGGAGACCTCCAGCACGCGCTGGATCACGAACATCACGTCGGGCCGGCCGGCGTCATACTCGTCGAACACCAGCGCAATGTTGTGCTGCAGTGCCCACGGCAGAATGCCGTCGCGGAACTCGGTGACCTGCTTGCCCTCCTTGATCACGATCGCGTCCTTGCCGACCAGATCGATGCGGCTGATGTGGCTGTCGAGATTGACGCGCACGCAGGGCCAGTTCAACCGGGCCGCGACCTGCTCGATATGAGTCGACTTGCCGGTGCCATGATAGCCGGTGACCATCACCCGGCGGTTCTTGGCGAAACCCGCCAGGATCGCGAGCGTCGTGGCACGGTCGAAACGGTAATCGGTGTCGAGTTCCGGCACGTGAGGATCGACTTCGGAATAGGCGGGGACTTCAAGGTCGCTGTCGATGCCAAAGACTTGCCGGACCGACACCTTCATGTCGGGCAAACCGATAGCTTCCTGGGCTGGGGTCGTGGCGGCGGTCGTCATCAATCCTCCGAGGTCTCGGGCATTCCCGAAACCAGATGAACAAAAGTGGCTGCGGTTTGGGGGCTTTGAGCCAGCCTAGCAGAGAGAGCGGGCGCGCAGAAGCCCGCGCTCCAATCAAAGTTCCGTCGATTTTTCATCGAGATATGGTCGAAGCGCAATTTTGGGAAGGCTGCCCTGCGAATCGCGTCATACTTTCGCCCGCTGCCCGATGCTCCCCATCGCCTTCCTATCCATGGCACTTTTCGCCGGCCTGTATAGTTATGTGGGTCCCAGGCGTCCTGCAGATCGAGGGAATTTTGTGACTTCCTATCTCGACCCTCTCATTCAGTTCGTCGCGGCAAATGCGTGGCTGGCGTATCTCACGCTGTTTCTTGCCGGTTTCCTGGAAGCCGTTCCCGTGGTGGGCTCGGTGATCCCGGGCTCGACCATCATCCTGGCGCTGAGCGCACTGGTGCCCGGCGGCGAACTCACCCTGCAATGGGTGCTGCTGGCCGCGGCGTTGGGCGCCCTGCTCGGCGACGGCTCCGCGTTCTGGCTGGGGCACCGCACCCAGAACGACATCCTGAACACCTGGCCGCTCGTCAACTATCCGCGCGTGATCGCGCAGAGCGAGGCGTTCTTTCGCCGCTGGGGCAGTTGGGCGGTGTTCTTTGCCCGCTTCGTGCCCCCGATCCGCGCCTTCGTGCCGCTCACAGCCGGCGCGCTCGGCATGGCTCCCGGCCGTTTCTTTGCCGTCAACATTCCGGCCATCCTGCTCTGGGCGCCCGCCCATGTGCTGCCTGGCATCCTGGCGGTCACCGCGCTGCACCAATATGGCGGGATTCCGGCCCACCATCACATCGCCAAGCAATATTGGATCATGGCCGTGGTGATCGGTGCGCTGCTGATCTGGCTCATCGTCTTTGCGGTCCGACGTTGGCGCGGCACCGCCGAGGTCAAGCCGGCCAAGCCCGCCGAATAGAGCGTTTTCGAGCGAAGTGGATACCGGTTCGCGTGAGGAAAACGCGTCAAAACTTCCATCGGAACGGAAATAGCTCTAGCCGCGCCGGCACGCGTTCAGCCGCCGCCCCGTCCCGGCACCGGCCCGACGTAACGCGCCCGCGGGCGGATCAGCACGCCGTGCTGTAACTGCTCGCTGGCATGCGCGATCCATCCGACCATGCGTGCGATGGCGAAGATCGGCAACTCGCTGCCAACGGGCAGCCGCAGGCTGTGCACCAGCACCGCCAGCACATAGTCGATATTGACGAATTCCCCGGTCGCCTCGGCGATGCGCTCGGGCACCTCCCGGGTGAACTTCCGCGGCGCGCCGGCCTTCGCCAACGCATCCAACAGCGAGATCGCCCGCGGATCGCCGCGCTGGTAGACGCCGTGGCCGAAGCCGGCGAAGCGCTCGCCCAGCGCGACGCGCTCGCGGATCACCGGCTCGACGTCGCGGTCAACCAGCATCCGGACGAGTTGCGAGGCCAGCGCGCCGGCGCCGCCGTGCTTGGGGCCTTTCAGGGCGACGAGCCCGGCGACGACGGCATCGTAGAGATTCAAGCCCGTCGACGCCGCGCAGCGCACGGTGAAGGTCGAGGCATTGAGTTCATGATCGGCCAAGAGCACCAGCGTGCGGCGGATCAGGTCGGCGGCGTGCTTATGGGCCGGCGCCCAGGCGCGGGCGATCTGCAGATGCAGCGGCTCCGCGGACGGCTCGGCGTTGAGCACGGTTGCGACCACGAGCCGCAGGATGCGGGCGCCGACCATCGCCCGGCCATCAGGCGCGCGGGTGAACGCGCGCGGATCGGCGCTGGCGGCGAGCGCCAGCGTCGCAATCGCTCGGTCGAGCGGGGCGGCACGGCGCGCAGCATCCGCGATCACACGCATCTCGTCGGACACTTGCGGGCAATTGTCGGCCGCGAACGGGTCGACGCCAGTCACGTCCCACAACAGCGTCGCTGTGTGCTCGAGCGTATCCTTTTCCGCAAGCTCGATGCAGTTCACGCCGCGATAGATCGGTCCGGCCTCGGTGATGGTCGAGATCATGGTGTCCAGCACCGGCAGGTCGGCATCGAAGCTGCGCAGACCCTTGGGCTCGGGTGCCGGCGCGCGGCGCTGCTTCAGGCCGCGGATGTCCTCGGCCCGATAGCGGTGGCTGCGCGAATCCGCCGACGGTTCGGAGCGGATCAGGCCGCGGCTGACATAGGCGTAGAGCGTGGCCGGCGAGATCGCCAGCTCCGCGGAGGCTTCTCTGGCCGAGAGATAGAGGGGATCGGATTTTTTCATATTGATCTACATAATCAAGATTGATCAATCTGTCGAGCCGCCCGACTTTTGCAGGTGCGAAAGGAGAGCTGCTCATGAACATCCAACTGACCAAGAGCCAGACCGGCCTGGACGGCGTCCCGGCCGCTGAAACTGCGTTGAGCCACGTCGATGGCGAGCGTGGCGAGCTGATCATCGCGGGCGAGCATGTCGCCAAGCTGGCCGCGAATTCGAGCTTCGAGGGCGTCACGGCGCGGCTGTGGAGCGCCGCGACCGGCCGGCAGCTGAGCGAAGCCCAGGTGCGCGCCAGTCTGGGCGCGGGGCGCGAGCGTGCCTTCGCATGCCTGCCCGCGCTGCTCGGCTCGACGCAGGGAATGTCGATCGTCGACGGCTTTCGCGCTGCGATCGCCGGGCTGCGGGCCGAAAATGGCCTGGAGCCGGAAGCCGCGATCGTCGGCGCGTTCCCGGTGATAGCCGGCGCGTTGGTGCAGCGGGCCAAGGGCGGCGAGCCGGTGGCGCCGGATGCGACATCAAGCCACGCCGCCGACACGCTGTCGATGCTGCTCGGCCGCGCGCCGGCGCCGCGCGAGGTCGCAGCACTGGACGCCTATTTCGTTACGGTGTGCGACCACGGCATGAATGCGTCCACCTTCACCACCCGCGTGATCGCCTCGACGCAGGCCGACCTGTTCGCGGCCATCACTGGCGGCTATTGCGCGCTGACCGGCCCGCTGCATGGGGGGGCACCCGAGCCGGTGCTGGAGATGCTGGATGCGATCGGCACGCGCGAACGCATCCAGCCCTGGGTCGACCAGGCACTCGGGCGCGGCGAGCGGCTGATGGGATTCGGCCACCGAGTCTACCGGGTACGCGATCCCCGGGCCGATGTTCTCAGGAGCGCGATCGAAAGGCTCGCCGACGACGGCGCCGACCTGCCTTTCGCCAGCGAGGTCGAAAGCTACATCCGCGCGGCACTGCGGCGGGCGAAGCCGGACCGGCCGCTGGAGACCAATGTCGAGTTCTTCACCGCGATCCTGCTCGATGCGCTCGCCATTCCGCGCCAGGCCTTCACGCCGATCTTCGCGGTCGCCCGCGCTGCCGGCTGGACCGCGCATGCGAGGGAGCAGCAGCGCACCGGCCGATTGATCCGGCCAAGCTCGACCTATATCGGCGCGCGTCCCGCACCGCCGCACGGCTGATGCCCGCGCAACAGCGCGACGCGTCGTCCCGGCCCCGGCCGGCGACGGCGCGTCAGGCGCGTACGACCGTCTTCAGATAATTGTAGGCCTTGATGATCTCGATCAGGCGGTCCTCGGTCGAGCGGTCGCCGCCATTGGCATCTGGATGGTGCTGCTTGACCAGCGCCTTGTACTTCACCTTGACGTCCTCGAGCGTCGCGTCCGGACCAAGTCCCATCACCTGCAGCGCCTTGCGCTCGGCATTGAAGACCTTGCGGGCCTCGGCCTTGGGCGCGGCCTCCGGACCGGGCCGCCAGCGGCCACGGCCGTTGAGCTCGGCGAACATCGCAAACGGATCGGCTGCGCCGTCGAGATCGGGCGCGCCCTTGCCGCCGCGCGAAGAAGTGTTGGCGCCCATCTTCCAGGTCGGCCGATGGCCGGTCAGCGCATCCTTCTGATAGCGCGCGACCGCCTCGGCGTTCATGCCGGAGAAGAAATTGTACGACTGATTGTATTCGCGAACATGGTTCAGACAGAAATGCCAATACTCGCGCGCGTTCTCGCGGCCCTTGGGCGCACGATGCGGCCCGCGCTCCTTGCAACCCGGCCATTGGCACATCGCGGCTTCCTCGCGCGACAGCGCCTGCTTCTTCGCACTCACCTTGTTGGGCTTGATGCGAATGGAGTCGAAGAACTTGGATGAATCGATCGGCATGACGGACTTTGACTACGCAACGCGAAAAGCTTCAAGTCTTGACAACGCGAATACCCCCATTCCGCTTCACCATTGACGCAAGACGACACGGCTCGTATTGCCGATGCCATGACAACACATGACATTATCACGAACAAGTTGAACGAAGCTTTCCTTCCCGAAAGCCTCGAGGTTCGGGACGAATCACATCTGCATGAGGGCCACGCGGGCCATCGCTCCGGCGGCGAGACGCACTTCCGCGTCTATATTGTGTCGCGGGCCTTCGAAGGGAAGAGCCGGCTCGAGCGCCACCGCATGATTAATGCGGCGCTGGCGTCAGAGCTGGCAGGCTCCGTGCACGCCCTCGCCATCCACGCACAGTCGCCGGGCGAAGGCCGCAACCGTTAAAACGCCAACCTTTAAAATGCAGTGCCGGCCCGCTTCGGCTTCTTCTCCTCGATCTCGGCCTCGCGCGGCACCGGCACGATCCGCAACGCGGTGATGCGGTTGCGCTCACGCCGCAGCACGCGAAAGCGGAAGCCGTGAAAGGTGAAGCTCTGGCCGCGTTCCGGGATCGAACGGGCTTCGTGGATCACGAGTCCTGCGACCGTGGTCGCCTCCTCGTCCGGCAGGGCCCAGTCCATCGCGCGGTTCAGGTCGCGGATCGGCACCGAGCCGTCGACCACGACCGAGCCGTCCGGCTGGGCCCGCACGCCCGCCACCACCACGTCCTGCTCGTCGGCGATGTCGCCGACGATCTCCTCGAGAATGTCCTCCAGCGTCACGAGGCCCTCGACCTCGCCATATTCGTCGACCACCAGCGCGAAATGCGTCTTGCGGCGGCGGAACGCCTTGAGCTGCTCGGAGACCGAGCGCATCTCCGGCACGTACCAGGGCGGCAGCGCGATGGCGGACACGTCGATTTTCGACATGTCGCCCTCGGAGGCGCGGATGGCGCGCAGCAGGTCCTTGGCGTGCAGCACGCCGATGATGTTCTCCGGCTTTTCGCGCCACAGCGGGATGCGGGTGTACTCGGAGGCGAGCACCTCTCCCACCAGCTCTTCCGCCGGCAGATCGGCATTCACCATTACCATCTCGGTGCGGTGGACCATCACGTCCGAGACCTGGAGCTCACGCAGATCGAGCAGGCCGCCGAACATGTCGCGGTCGAGCTTCTCGACCTTGCCTTCGTGATGCAACAGATCGACCGCGCCGCGAAGCCGTTCCACCGGCGACAGGACCGGCTGGTTGGCGCCGACCTTGATGCCGACAATCCTCATCAAGACGCGCACCACCGCCTCGATCACCGTGAGCAGCGGCCCGAGCACGTACATGGTCAGCCGCATCGGCCGCGCGACCGCGAGCGACACCCGGTCCGGCGCATTGATCGCGATCGTCTTCGGCAGGACTTCGGCGAAGATCACGACCAGAATTGTCATCACCGCGGTGGCATAGAGCACACCGACATCGCCGAACCATTCGGTGAACACGCCGGTCGCCAGCGCCGAAGCGCCGATATTGGCGATGTTGTTGCCGAGCAGCAGAGCGCCGATCAGCCGCTCACGCATGCCGATCAGCTCCGAGACCACGTTCGCGTCACTGTTGCCCTGCTTCGACAGCCGCAGCATGCTGGCACGCGAGGCGCCGGTCAGCGCCGTCTCGCTGGCGGCGAAGAACGCCGACGCACTGAGCAGCGCGAGCATGATGAGGATCGTCAGCCAGCCCATGGCGTGGGGGTCCCGTTCGTCAAGGCGCGAATTACGTCACTGCGGCCGGCGCGCCAGTTTGGCCGCGAGGAAGTCACGGACCAGCGCGCCGTCCACGTCTCTTGCGATCACCGCGCGCCCGACCGCCTCCAGCAGGATGAAGGTCAGCCGGCCGCGCCGCACCTTCTTGTCCTGCGCCATCAGCGCCAGCAGCGCATCGGCGTCCGCCAGGCCCTCCTGGGCGAATCCCGCGATGTCCTGCAGATGGGTCGGCAGCCCCACATCGGCAAGATGGCGGGCGATGCGGGCCGCATCCTGCGGTGCGATCATGCCGAGCGAGGCGGAGAACTCCGCCGCCAGCACCATGCCGATGGCGACGCCCTCGCCGTGGAACAGCCGGTCGGAGAAACCGGTCGCAGCCTCCAGCGCATGGCCGAAGGTATGGCCGAGATTGAGCAGCGCACGGTCGCCGGTCTCGCGCTCGTCGCGGGCGACGATGGCGGCCTTGGCGCGGCACGATGTCGCGATCGCGTGCTCGCGCGCCGCGCCGCCCTTGAGGATGTCGGCGTGGCTGGTCTCGAGCCAGGTGAAGAACGCCGCGTCGCCGAGCACGCCGTATTTGGCGATCTCGGCATAGCCGGCGCGGAATTGTCGCGGCGACAGGGTGTCGAGCACCGAGGTGTCGGCGACCACCAGCAGCGGCTGATGGAACGCGCCGAGCAGGTTCTTGCCCTGAGGCGAATTGATACCGGTCTTGCCGCCGACGGAGGAATCGACCTGCGCCAAGAGCGAGGTCGGCACCTGGACGAAATCGACGCCGCGGCGCAGGATCGCGGCGGCAAACCCGGCGAGGTCGCCGACCACGCCGCCGCCCAGCGCGATGACGAGGTCGTTGCGCTCGATCTTTGCCGCGATCAGCGCTTCGGAAACCCGCTCGAGGCCCGCATAGGTCTTGGAGCCCTCGCCCTCCTCGACGACGATCGGCGCGGTGGCGATGCCGGCCGCGCCGAGCGAGGCCTCGGTCCGTTCGAGCCAATATCTTGCGACCCTGCGATCGGTGACGATCGCTGTCCGCACACCGGGTCGCAACGCAGCGACCCGCGCCCCGAGCGAGTCCAGGAGGTCGCGGCCGATGACGATATCATAGGCTCGATCCGCCAACGCGACGTCGACGACGATCGGATCGCCATGTTTCAAGGGGGCCGTCATCGCGCGACACCTGCGACATTGGGAACTTCGTCGAGCGGCGCGGCACGCCGGCAAAGCCGGGCACGCAAGGCCTCGACGCATTCGTCGACGATCCGGTCGTGCGGCACGTCGCGCGAGAAGATGGTGAGATCGGCATGCTGGTAGACCGGCTCGCGCTCGCTCATCAGCCGGCCGACGGTCGCCTCGGGATCCGCGGTGCGCAGCAGCGGACGGTCGGCCCTGCGCCTGACGCGCCGCATGATGATCTCGGCGTCCGCCTTGAGCCAGATCGAGATCGCCTTGTCGCCGATGCGGCGGCGGGTCTCCTCGCGCATGAACGAGCCCCCGCCGGTCGCGAGCACCGCAGGTCCGCTTTCCAGAAGCCGCGCGATCACCCGCGCCTCGCCATCCCGGAAATGCGGCTCGCCGTGGAGTTCGAAAATCTCCGGTATGGTCATGCCCGCAGCCGCCTCGATCTCGGCATCGGCGTCCATGAAGGGCAGCCGCAGCCGGGCGGCCAGCCGCCGCCCGATGGTCGACTTTCCCGCCCCCATCATGCCGATCAGCACGATCATGCGCGTTCCCAGCGTCGCCAGGATGTCGGCCTCCGGGTTCTCGCTGGCTGTCGGGGCACTGTCGGGCATTCACGAACTCGGTTACCGCGGGTCTTGCCGCATTTCCAGCCACCTATACTACCCCCGCCGATCCCGTTGCCAGAGGTCTTGCAACGGACAGGCGAACATGATGGATGATTTCAGTCGTTAACGGTGCCGTCCAAGGCGTTAGGAAATGCCCAGCCTGTTCCGCTTTCTGACGGTCGTCGCCGTGATCGCCGGCATCGTCTATGGCGTTATTTTCTCGCTGGCCAATTTCGTCAATCCCAAGCCGCGGGAGATGACCGTGACCATTCCTCCGGACAAATTTCTGAAGAAATGACGGGGCCCGGTCCTGAAACCGAAAAGCAACAGTCGCCTGCTTAAGTGACCGCGTATCCCGCTCATGCGGGTCGGCGCCGCGATATCGGCGAACTTGGATTGCAGGACGCTTGGGATGCGCGCCAAGGCCTCCAATGCGAAGCTGATCAACCTGTTCCTCGACATGCTGGCAGCGGAACAAGGTGCCGGCGAGAATACGTTGCAGGCCTATCGCCGCGACCTCACTGACCTGTCCGCGTTCCTCAGCCGCTCCGGCCAGACCTTCGGCAACGCCACGACCGACGCGCTGCGCGGGTATCTCGCCGATCTCGACAGCCGCGGCTTCAAGTCTTCCAGCGTCGCGCGAAGACTCTCCGCGATGCGGCACCTGTTCCGCTTCCTCTTGAACGAGCGGATCAGGAGCGACGATCCGGCCGCGATCCTGTCCGGGCCAAAACGGGGCCGCGGCCTGCCCAAGGTGCTGTCGGTTGCCGACGTCGACCGCATGCTGACGCGGGCCAGGGAACTCGCAGAGGCCGACGTTTCGCCATTGCAGCGATTGCGCGCCCTTCGCCTCTACTGCCTGCTGGAGGTGCTCTACGCCACGGGTCTGCGCGTGTCGGAACTGGTGTCGCTGCCGCGCTCGGCGGCGCGCAGCAACGCCGATGTGATCATGGTCCGCGGCAAGGGCAACAAGGAGCGGCTGGTGCCGCTGAACGATGCCGCACGGCAGGCGATGAGCGACTATCTCGCCGCGCTGGAGGCGCCGCGGCGCGGCAAGGCGCCCGGCGAGGCCGCCACGAAATGGCTGTTCCCCTCGTTCGGCGAAAGCGGACACCTGACGCGGCAGCATTTTGCCCGCGACCTGAAGGAGCTCGCGGCCGCCTCCGGCCTTGCGCCGCGGCTGGTTTCGCCGCATGTGCTGCGCCATGCTTTCGCGAGTCATCTGCTGCACAACGGCGCCGACCTGCGCATCGTGCAGACGCTGCTCGGCCACACCGACATCTCGACCACGCAGATCTACACCCATGTGGTGGAGGAGCGGCTGAAGAGCTTGGTGCGCGACCTGCATCCGCTGGCGGAGAAATAGCAATCCACATCCGTCCGGCACGCATCCTGGACGTGCACGCGCGCGGGTGGACAATGATCGTTGCCGCGCCCATCCCGCCTTGACTTCCGCAGCGTCTGCCCCGAAACAGCCTGCGCCTGCCCCGCACGCTTCGCAGCGCCCTCGATCCTGCCCCGGAATGCGCATCAAGCCATTGTGCTGACGTGACTTCCCGGGCCGGACCGAAACCCTTTCGCCTCCAATCACGTTCCCGCCTATATTGCCCCGATGCCGGATCAGATGCGCTCCTATCTCGATTTTGAAAAGCCCGTGGCCGAGCTCGATTCCAAGGTCGACGAGCTCAAGACGCTCGCGGCCGCCGGCAGCGACATCGGCGAGGAGGTGGCCCGGCTCGAGGAGAAGTCCCGCCAGGCGCTGGCGGAGCTCTATGCCGGCCTGACGCCATGGCAGAAGACACTGGTGGCGCGCCACCCGCAGCGGCCGCACTTCACCGACTTCATCGCCGGCCTGATCACCGAGTTCACCCCGCTGGCCGGCGACCGCAAATTTGCCGAGGACGAGGCACTGGTGGGCGGCTTCGGCCGCTTCCGCGGCGAGAGCATCTGCGTGATCGGCCAGGAAAAGGGCAACACGACAGATTCGCGCATCAAGCACAATTTCGGCATGGCCCGCCCGGAAGGCTACCGCAAGGCGGTTCGGCTGATGGAGATGGCCGACCGGTTCGGCATCCCCGTGCTGTCGATCGTGGACTCCGCCGGCGCCTATCCCGGCATCGGTGCCGAGGAGCGCGGCGTGGCAGAAGCGATTGCGCGCTCGATCGACACCTGCCTCTCGCTCGGCGTGCCCAACGTGGCGATCATCACCGGCGAGGGCATGTCCGGCGGCGCCATCGCGATCACCACCGCGAACCGGGTGCTGATGCTGGAGCATGCGATCTACAGCGTGATCTCGCCCGAGGCTGCTTCCTCGATCCTGTGGCGTGACGGCACCAAGGCCCAGGAGGTCGCCACCAACATGAAGATCACCGCCCAGGATATGCAGCGTTTCGGCGTGATCGACAGCATCCTGAAGGAGCCGGCGGGTGGCGCCCATCGCGACGCGGCCGCCATGATCGCTGCGACCGGCGATGCCATCGCGCAAGCCTTTGATGAGCTTCGCAATCTCGACCCGGACGCGATTCGCAAGCAGCGTCGCCAGAAGTTCCTCGAGATGGGCCGGAAGCTCGCCTGAGCGCGCCCCGAGTTTTCAGGACCCCCCTGAAAGTACCGCTCGGAAGACGTGAATTTCTCCAAAATGCCCGTCGTTTTGGCCGCAATTCAGCCAGACCCCCGTATTTATCTCCCGTTCAGTATGAGAGAATATCGACCTTGCTGCAGTGCCCGCCCCGGGTTGCGGCGCAGGGTTAAAGGATAGTATTTTAGTCAATAGCTTCAGGGCATGATCGCTGGAGCGCGATTCTCGCAGGATCACGCTCCATGGTTTCTGGTGGGTTGGCGAATTGCCGGGTGGGAGTGGAGCTCTGCATTGACTGGTCGCACGCTGGTACGCGTTCTCATAGCCTCCGCGGTGTTGGCTGCCGGCAGCTTGCTCGCCGGCTGCAACACCGATGAGGTTTCGCTCGCGGCCAATGCCAAGGCCAACCAGCCGGTTTCGCCCAAGCTGATCGCGGCCATGAACGAGAAGGACATGGATCTGCAATCGCCGATCCTGGTCCGCCTGTTCAAGCAGGAAGCCGAGCTCGAGGTCTGGAAGCAGGACCGCTCCGGCAAGTTCGCGCTGCTCAAGACCTATCCGATCTGCCGCTGGTCGGGCGATCTCGGCCCGAAGACGCGCGAAGGCGACCGCCAGGCACCGGAAGGCTTCTACACCATCACGCCGGGCCAGATGAATCCGCAGTCGGCCTACTATCTCTCCTTCAACACCGGCTATCCCAACGCCTATGACCGCGCGCTCGGCCATACCGGCTCGGAGCTGATGGTGCATGGCGACTGCTCTTCGCGCGGCTGCTACGCCATGACCGACGAGCAGATTGCGGAGATCTATTCGCTGGGACGGGAATCCTTCTTCGGCGGTCAGAAGCAATTCCAGTTCGAGGCGTTCCCGTTCCACATGACGCCGCTCAACATGGCGAAGCACCGCAACAATCCGAACATGCCGTTCTGGAAGATGATCAAGGAAGGCTACGATCATTTCGAGATCACGCGTCAGGAGCCGAAGGTCGATTTCTGCGAGAAGAAATACGTGTTCGATGCGGCCAAGCCGGCGGATGGCGCGCATGACCTCGTCTTCAACGCCTCCGCCAAGTGTCCGGCCTATGTGATCCCGGAGGATCTGGCAGCGGCGACCAAGCAGAAGCAGGAAGAAGACAGTGCCGAGGTGGCGCGCCTGATCGCCAAGGGCACGCCGGTGGCAAAACTCAACACCGGCATCGACGGCGGCATGAACCAGGTGTTCGCGGCCCATGTTCCCGGCGGCAACACCGGCCTGTCCGAGGGCGGCGAGGGCCAGGGCCTGTCGCTGCTGACAACCTCGCGCGCCCCCGGTACCGTACCGGCGACCGTCAATCCGCCGCGCGCATCCGACGATCCCGCCACGGCGATCGCCGCGGCCGCTCCCGCCCCGACGGCTGGGCCGCGCACACAGGTCGCTTCCGCGGCCGCGCCGGCCGCGAGCACCTCTTCCGACAATGGCGGCGGGTTCTTCTCCAGCTTCGCCCGCAAGGTAGGCCTCAGCAACGCGTCGGCCGACACCACCGCATCGGCCGCGCCGCCGCCGACCGCGCCGGCGAAACCGAAGGCCGGCCCGCGGGTCGAGCTCGCCAAGCAGGCGAAGCCGGTCGAGGCCAAGGAAGTCAAGCAGGCGGCGAGCCATCCGGCGCCGAAACCCCCCGTCACCGACAAGCCGGCTGCGAACCCACAGACCGCGGCGACTTCCGCGCCGTCTGGCAATCTGGTCAGCGGCGCGCAGCCGATCGTCCAGGCCAACTCCTTCGAGAGTCGTTTCTCGGCGATGAAGTAGGGGCTCGCTGTCCCGACGCCGGGCCGGGATGGGTGGCAGCGCGCGGCATGGCGCCGAAGCGCGGAGACAAAAATCTCGATTGCCAAACTCTGGATTCCGGATCTGTGCCCGTCGGCGTATCCCGGAATGATGCGAGCGAGACCGCGCGTCGGCGAGCCACCGGCTGAATCCCACCGAGCAATCATGTTTCCTTGAGGTGCGATCCGGCGGGCTCGCATTCGCTTCACCAGATAGCCACATTTTTAGATCGGCATGCGGTTCCAAAACAAGGAGGAAGCCATGCGATTGATTGTGCTCGGTGTCGCGACATCGCTCGCCCTCTTCACCTCGGCTGCGCTGGCGCAGCAGCCTTCGACCGGCGAAACCATCGGCCATCCCCCGCCGCTGGCCGGTCCGCCGCCAGTTCAGGAACCTGCGGCGACGCCTCCCGCCAGCTCCACTCCCAAGGCCGGCGAGCCGGCCTCGAAGGGTTACACCGGCGCCTATGCGCCATCGAGCACACCGGCGGCGCCGTATTCCACCGGCCCGTTGCTGACGTCGAGCACCGGTCCCGGCCTGAATGTCCAGGGACCGGACTACACCACACGAACAGTCAAGGCCGTACCCTGCTCGACCTCGGCCCGCGAAACCGACGGTTCCACCACCTGCGTCGGACTTCCCGATCGGCCCGATACCGGTCCGAAACGTCACCGGCGCTAGGCCGCGAGCAGAGCGAAAGCGGAGTATGCCGTGACCGCACGGCGCCTCGCGCGCGCTCGGAAACTGCGATGTTCCGTGCACGGCAAATGCCAATGGAACGCCGCCGCACCGGCAAACTTCCGACACATGGCCTCGGCGAAAAGGGCCCATCCGACATGACGCAGGTGCGAACGCCCGGCCGGTTCCGGCCGGCCGCCGCGCCCATTTCAAGAAGAAGAGGCCCTCGTGTCGCACAAGCTCCTCTCCGCGATCCTGCTCGTTTGCGCGCTGTCCATCTTCCCCGCCATGGCACAGACCGGCGCAGCTCCCGCGCCCGCGACGTCTCCGGCCGCTGCCAATCACGCCGACACGCTGACGCCGGAGCAGGCCAAGCGCGCGCTCGACACGCTGCAGGACGACAAGAAACGCCGCGAGATGATCGACACGCTGCGCGCGCTCACCAATGCGGCCCCGCAGGCGCAAGCGCAGCCGGCGCCGCCGGCCGAGGACAAGCCGTCCCCGCTGCCGCTCTCGGCCGACAGCCTCGGCGCCCAGCTCCTGCTCGCGGTGTCCGAACAGGTCGGCGACGTCTCGCAGGAGGTCGCCTATCTGGCGCGCTCGGTCACGCATTTCCCGGCGTTCTACTGGTGGATGGTGCGCACCGCCAACGATCCGACTTTCGCCGATCAGTTGCTGGACATCGCCTGGAAGCTCGCGCTGGTGTTCGGCTGCGCCCTCGCCGCCGAATGGCTGCTGCTGCGGCTGATCCGCCGGCCGCTGGCGCTGCTGGAGGCGCGCATGCCGCAGGCCGCACGTGCTCCCGTGCAGACGCTTGCGATCGCCGATCCGCCCTCGTCGGCAGCCGACGTGATCGCGGAGCCCGCCCTGCACCGGCGCCGCCTCGGCCTGGCGCGGGCCTGGCAGTCGCTGCTGCGCCTGCCATTCGTGCTGGGACGCCTGCTGCTCGAATTGCTGCCGGTGCTCGTCTTCAGCGGCGTCGCGACGATGCTGCTCGGCACCGGGCTCGGCGACCTGCCGACGCCGCGCCTCGTGATCCTCGCGGTGGTCAATGCCTATGCGCTGTCGCGCGCGCTGATCTCGATGGTGCGGGCGCTGGCCGGGCCGTTCGGCCTGTTCCGCATGCGCGCCGAGACCGCGGCCTATATCGAGATCTGGGCGCGGCGTATCGTCACCGTCGCGGTGTCCGGCTTTGCGCTCGCCAACGTCGCGCTGCTGCTCGGCCTGCACCGCGCCGGCTATCACGCGATGCTGCGGTTGGTGATGCTGGTCGTGCATCTCTTCGTCGTCGTCATCATCCTGCAATGCCGCCGGCCGGTCGCCGAGGCCATCGCAGCACCTGCCGGCCGCGCCGGGACCGCGGCGTGGCTGCGCAACCGCGCCGCCGGATTCTGGCATTATCTCGCCATCGCGCTCGACCTCGCGCTGTGGGTGGTGTGGGCCCTCAACATCCGCAACGGCTATTCGCTGCTCTTGCAATATTTCGTCGGCACCATTGCCGTCGTGCTGATCGCCCGCCTCGCCACCGTCGTCGCCCTCGGCCTGATCGATCGTGGCTTCACCGTCAATCCCGAGCTGCTGCAGCGCTTTCCCGGCCTGGAGCGGCGCGCCAACCGCTATCTGCCGCTGCTGCGCCGGATGGTGGCCTCGATCATCGCCTTCATCGGCTTCGTCGCGGTGCTGGAGGTCTGGGGCGTGGATGCCATCGTCTGGTTCTATGGCGGCCAGATCGGCAGCCGGCTGCTCGGCGCTGTCACGACGGTCGCGATCGCGGCGCTCGCCGCCGCGGCGATCTGGGAGGCCAGCAACGCGCTGCTCGACCGCCAGCTCGGCATCCTGAACCGCGAGGGCCATTTCGCCCGGGCGGCTCGCTTGCGCACCTTCCAGCCGATGCTGCGCACCGCGCTGCTGTGCGTCATCGTGATGGTGGTCGGCCTCACCGCACTGAGCGAGATCGGCGTCGATGTCGCGCCGTTGCTCGCCGGCGCCGGAATCGCCGGCATCGCGATCGGCTTCGGCTCGCAGAAGCTGGTGCAGGACCTCATCACCGGGCTGTTCCTGCTGCTCGAGAACGCCGTGCAGGTCGGCGACAATGTCAGCGTCTCCGGCCTGTCGGGCACGGTCGAGAACGTCTCGATCCGTACCCTGCGCCTGCGCGCCGCCGACGGCTCGGTGCATATCGTGCCGTTCAGCGCGGTGACCACCATCACCAATGCCAGCCGCGGCGTCGGCA
This sequence comes from Bradyrhizobium sp., assembly GCF_019242285.1. Lineage (GTDB taxonomy): Bacteria > Pseudomonadota > Alphaproteobacteria > Rhizobiales > Xanthobacteraceae > Bradyrhizobium. Next base: position 2,113 of record NZ_JAFAVV010000059.1, on the reverse strand, counting down.
ATGCAGCGGTCGCCGTCAACGTCGCCTACAAGGAGGACACCGACCGCGCCGGACAGATCCTCAAGGACATCGTCGCCGAGATGCGCCGCGAGGTGGAGTACCGCCACGCCATCCGCGGCGATCTCGAATTGTGGGGCGTCGACAAGGTCGACGGCTCGATGGCCTCGATCGTCGGACAGATCCGCTGCACCGACGCCGGACGCTGGCCGGTGCAGCGCGAGTTCAACCGCCGCATGAAACGGCGCTTCCAGGAGTCCGGCATCGAGATCGCAGCCGCCGGCCAGACCATCCTGATGCAGGTGCCGGCCGCCGCCGAAGCCGACTCCGGCACGATGCCGCGGCGCGCCGCCGCCAGCGCCTGATGGCGGAGCCTCGTACTGCCTATGCGGCGAGCGGTCCGCGGAGCGCGAGACAGACGGCGGGAAGCGCCAACGTCGCGGCCACGAGGATCTGCCCGGTGATGCGGATCCTGTAGACGGGCGTGTGCGACTCGTCGTGCAGCTCGATCTGCCAGTGCTTGTCGGGCTCCAGCCCCGCCATCGCGCCTCGCACAAGATCGCAACACGTCTCCTTGAGATCGGCCCAGGCGTTGACCTGATCGGAGAGCTCGACCGCGACGTCATCGCCACAATTGGTCGTACGCAGGAAAAATTTCGGCATGGCGAGCCCCTTCTGCTCCGAATATGGAAAAGCACTGAAAAAGATGATTGCAATCGGACGTTTTCGTTTCGCCAATTAGATACGTTAACGATGACATTTGTGCTGTCGGCGATCCCATGGAATCAATGCCGGCGCCTGAGATCGAGCGTCAGCGGATATTCGGGGTTCACCGTCGCTGGACGCGGCGCCATCGGACCCGAGGTGTGGCCGAAGGCCTCGAAGCGCGCCAGCCGCCGGCCCTCCGCCTCGTGGGCGTTGACCGGCCGCCGGCAGGACGCCTGCCTGGACTTTGAGCATGCCCGGCCAAGTCCCGATCGCCCAGGTCCCGCTCGCCGTGGAAGTTCGGCAGCATGAGGCGCGCATGAGCGGCCCCATTCACGGAAGCTGGCACGCTCACGGCAGCAGCGACATGCGGGACGCGCGAGGTCCCGAACGTCGCTGCGCTCATGCGGGCTACATGAGGCAATCAGCCGCCCAGCAGCATCCGCGCCGTTTCCAGGCCGCTGGTCAATGCGGCTTCCACCGTGCCGATGTCGCGGCCGCGATAAAGTGCCTCACCGGAAAAAAGGATCGGACCTCCGACGGCCGCGAGCGCAGCCTGCGCCGAGCGGGTGTCGAGCGTCGCGTAGGAATAGGCGCCGCGTGCGAAGGGATCGTTGGCCCAGTTGATCGCCCGCGCGGCAACCAAGTCCTGCTGCAACTGCGCCGGAGCCAGCGCGAAGATGTCGGCGAGCGAGACAAGCCCATGCGCGATCAGCGCGCGCTCGTCGAGACGGGCGAAACCGCCCGTTCGGGGACCAGCGAGCCAGCCCGTCAGCACGGGATGATCGGCGGGACGTTGCGTCCACCACACCGGGACCGTCTTGTCCGAGATGAGAAACAGCAGGTCGGAGAGGTCCCTGGCGCCGGCATCGATCCACCAGGGACGCCTGAACCGCAGCAGGAGCTTTATAACGTTGCCGAAGCCGATGCCGGCGACGGCCATCGCGGTCTTCGGCCGCAATGCCGGCGGCAGCGCGATTCCCTGCAGGAGGGGAAGCGGCACGGCCAGGATCGCGGCGTCGCCGGCGAAGCTTCGGCCGTCGGCACACCCGACCAGCACGCCACCGTCGGATTCTTCGATGGCGCTGACGGCAGCAGCGAGATGGAGGACGGCGCCGTGCTTGCGGCACTCCGCCACCAGGAAGCCGATCATGGCGCCGTAGCCCTCGGCGATGCGCGCCTGCGAGACGCGGCCGCTGCTCATCCACTCGTCGCGCAGCGCCAGCATGCTCGCCCGCGCCGGATCGGCAGCGTCGTAGCCCTCGACCATCCGCACGATGGAACGCCGCAGCCGGTCATATTCAGGCGCGGCGAAATGCTGTTGCAGGAATTCCGTGACGGTCATGTCCGACTGCAGTTCAGCCAGCACCTGGTGCAGACGCTCGGCATGGATATCGGTCGGCTCGTCCTG
>NZ_JAFAVV010000780.1 GCF_019242285.1 Bradyrhizobium sp. | reverse complement strand
GTGCTGATGGGCGAGATGATCCGCGACAAGTATCGCGGCCGCGCGGTCGGCTTCGTGCAGAGCGGCTGGGCGGTCGGCTGGGGCGCCTCGGCGCTGTTGTACACACTGCTCTACGCCATGCTGCCGGAGGCGACCGCCTGGCGCGTGATGTTCTGGATCGGATTGACGCCGGCGCTGCTCGTGCTGTGGATCCGCCGCTCGATTCACGAGCCCGAGGTGTTCCAGGCGCGGCGACGGTCCGACGTCAGTGGCCTGATGCAGGCCTTCACCGTGTTGCGGCCGCCTTATCTGGCAACCACGCTGAAAGTGGCGCTGATGGTGACGGGGGCGCAGGGCGGCTCCTACGCGCTCTCGGTCTGGCTGCCGACCTATCTCAAGACCGAGCGGCACCTGAGCGCGCTGAACACCGGCTCCTATTTGTTGATCCACATCTGCGGCGCGTTCATCGGCTTTCTCACTGGCGCCTATCTCGCCGACGCGATCGGCCGCAAGCGCACTTTCATCGTCTCCGCGATCGGCTCGGTGGTCTGTGTCGCGATCTACCTGGCAGCGCCGATCGGCGATGGTCTGATGCTGATCCTGGGTGCCCCGCTCGGCTTCATCCTCTACATGATGTTCTCGGCGATGGGGCCGTTCATGACCGAACTGTACCCGACCGAGGTCCGCGGTGCGGGGCAGGGCTTCTGCTACAACTCGGGCCGCGCGATCGGTGCGCTGTTCCCCGCGCTGGTTGGATTCCTGAGCGACAGACTCGGGCTCGGCGGTGCCATCCTGCTGTTTGCGGTGCTTGCCTACGGCGTGATGCTCGCCGCGCTGATGTTGTTGCCGGAGACCAAGGGACGTTCGGTGAGCGCTATCGCGCCCGAGGATAGGGACACCCTGCGGCCGGCTGCAGCGGCAATGCAGAAGTGAAAATCGTGGCGAATCGCGTGCGACATTTTGGCACGCGCACGCGCCTCGCAGCGGTAGCGGAGCAAGGGTGCGGTGCAACTACACCGCTCTCGTTGTACCGACCGTGGCAACGAGAACACAGACAATGCTCGACGCGTTACATTTCGGTTCCGACTACAAATTTTCGTCGCATTCTGTCTGCCTCCTGGACGCATTAGCGCCGCGTGGCGAAGTAGCAGTATGAGTAACAGTACATGCGTGAAAGCCTCGAATCCCATGTTGAGGACCTCCGTCAATTCGAAAGGCTGTGCCGGGAGCAGGCGGAGGAGAGTGCGTCAACCGACGCAGCGGAAGCATTGCGAAGCCTGGCCAACGACTATCGGGATGAGGCGGAGGCAGCCGCGTCGAGCCTGATACGATTGTTGGCGACCAGCATCCAGAAAGAGAGGCTGAGGTGGGACCAGCAGTTCGCTCGCTCGTTTCGCGCCCGTCTTCTCGCGCGCTCCTGAGCCGTTCAAATCCGCTTCATCCGGTTCGCCACGACGAGATGCAAAGGCGGGAATCGGAACGCTGAACGTCGCGTTCAGGCCGTGTACATCTCGGCAGGCGCATAGGGGAGATCGGCAGCAATGACGATCGACCGATGTGCAACAACTCCCGGGCGTTGGCGAGGGACCTTCGGCGCCGCGAGCACATCTGCCTGAAGCAGGCGGACCAGTGCATCATTCCCGAAGCAAGATCTGCGCTGCTCGGCCTGGCCGCGGATTATCGCGCGGCCATCCAGGCGCTCGAGCAGGGAATCCTTGTCGACCGCATGTCCGGCGCACGCAGCGCTGCGACTGAGCCGGCGCCGACTCCGTCCGATCGCTCTCGCAACTCCTGAAAGGAACCAGCCACGCCCCGTGGCCGTTGGTGGTCGACAGCACGGGAGTGTCGCCATGACGGTCGAAGTGGATCCATCCTTGTCCGTCGACGAGAAACGGAACGTCAGTTGGGCGGGCCCCGGCGACGCGTTGGCGGATGACCCGGCGATCGTGCCCGACCGGCCGCTTGCTGCGAAGCTGCGCCAGGTCACACGTGAAGCGCCGCTGCGGTCGCTGGCTATTGCGTTTCTGCTCGGCATTTTCGTGGCGCGCCGTCATCGACGATGATGCTCGGGCGGGGAGTCCGCCTGGTAACCTTAATTCTTCCTTTCGATTGTCGATAAAATTTTATCGATTACACTGACGACAATTGAGCGGCTGACGAACCGCTCGATGAGAGGCCCGGAAGACGGCGCGCGGTTCGCGGCCTCGTTCAATGCCCTGCACCGGCTGGCGCCGGACATTTGCTTCGATGAGCCGTGCGGCGGCGGCCGCACGGCTCGTCTCTCCAGATTGCCTTCGAACCTCCATCTCATTCGCAGCTTTTTCGGCGACGACATCGCGCGCAGGCGCGATGCGCACGCCATTGGAATGGCCCGTCATGTTGCTCGCCTTGGCCTGTTTCCTGATCGTAAGCGGGGTCTGCCTCGTTGTGGCCGGCCTGGTCGGCGGTGCGCTGCATCGAAACACGCTGCATTCGATGGCGAAGTTGTAAGCGGATGGCCGCTCCGCCGCGCGGCCTGACAGCCGAGCACCTCGCCTTCAACCTTCCCCAGGGCGAAGCGTGCTCGGCTGTTTCTTATGCGCCGGATTATTCGCTCCCGAGCCCGGATTTTGCACTCTCACTCTGGGACGACCGATGAATCGAACGTTCATCTCACCAATATCAGGTGTCGATGCGAGGTTGGTTCCGCTGCATGACGAGGCCGCGCAACGGCTTCAACTTTGTCGCGCGGCTCCTGCGCGATTGGGTGTCGGGGTCGAACACGTTCAGTCAACCGGACGAACGCCTGGTCGAAGCATTCCGAGAGGACCGGCTGGTCGGCTTCTGTGGGCTGAATCGTGATCCCTATACGGCACAGAGTGCCGCCGGCCGGCTGCGGCACCTGTATGTGAGCAGGATGGCGCGCCAAAGCGGGGCCGGCTCCCCTCTCGTTCGACACCTCCTCGGAGAAGCTCGCGGGGTCTTCAAGATCGTCCGTCTTCGGAGCGACAGTCGTGAAGCTGCGCGGTTCTACGAGCATCTCAGGTTCAGGAGAGCGGAGGAGGAAAGCGCGACCCACCTCTGGATGCCGTGAGGCCTTCGCGATTTGCACGCTGCGTGCGCTGCGGGTGCGATGCTGCGCTGGCCAGCAGGCCCGTCGGTCGAACTCGCCAGCCCGAGACGCTTCAACGCCGAGAGCCTGCGCCGTCCGAACTCGAAAAGGCCCTTTTGCGGTGCTGACCGAACTGGCGCTCCCTAGCGGAATCGAACCGCTCTCTCCACCGTGAAAGGGTGGCGTCCTGACCGATAGACGAAGGGAGCAAAATCCACGGGGAATCAATATCTTATGGCGATGTCTCACCGTGCCGCGGAAGCTGCTCCCGATGTGCTTCGGGCGCGGCCAAGCGGCGCGCGAACGTATAGTGGCGTTTGTCCGGGCCGGCAAGCCGTGCCGTGAAAGGTATTCCGACCCCGCGACCGACCTGTTGCGCCCTTCAGTATGGGATCGAATCAACTGAATCTAAAGAGCGGGCGGCTAGGAATGATGCAAGCACGAGTGAGCTGAAGAAGATGGCGCCGACCAGGAAGCGGGAACCCCGAAAATTGCTCAGCCAGGCGGCGTGGATCACGCTGGAGGGCGGCTTCGCGGCGCGCCATTGCATGGTGCGGGACATCTCGACCGCCGGCGCCAAGATCGTGCTCGACGGCGCGCAGGCCTTGCCCGCAAAACTACGTCTCGCCTTCGCGCGCGATGCGCGCACTGGTCACAATTGCCAGGTCGTCTGGCGCCGCGGCAACATGGCCGGCGTCAAGTTCGTGCGCTGACCGCAAACCACCGCGCGGTGCGGTAGCCTTGGATCGCCGCGCGCGGTACAAGGCATCATGAAGAAATCCGTTCTCGTCGTCGCCGCGGCATTGTTGATGGTCTCACCTGTGGCGGCGCAATCCTCGGTCACGACACGCCTGCCCGGGACGACAATCCCGAGCAGGCAGCTGCCCCTGAAAGGGACCACATCGGCAACCAGCTGTGCGGCCTACGGACCCGGCTTCGTCAAGGTGGAAGGTACCAACAGCTGCATGAAGATCGGCGGCGCGCTCAGCGTGGGCATCGGTACCGGCGGCACGGTTGGGCGGTAGCCGCGCTCAGGACATCGGGCCTGCGATGAACTTCACAAATCCCGGCCGAGTTGCGAACTGTGCGAACCAGCGCTCGAGATGGGCATAGTTCGGCTTGGTAATGCCCTCAAAGCCGAGCCATCGCCGCGCATAGGCGCCGAGCGCGATATCGGCAATGGTGAAGTCGTCGCCCTCGATGTAGCGCCGGGTCGACAAATGATGATCGGCGATGCGCCAGACCGGCGCTTCCGCATCGGCGTCTTTCTGGATTGCGGCCATGTCCTGCTTCTCCGGCGGCGTGCGCACCAGCGCCCAGAACACCGGGCGGTCGACCGGCTGCACGGTGGAGAGCGTCCAATCGAGCCAGCGGTCGACCGCGGCGCGGTGCTTCGGCTCCTCGGGATAGAGTGCCGTGCCCCTGCCGTAGGCGAGGCAGAGATAACGCATGATCGAATTGGATTCCCACAGCACGTAATCGCCGTCGACCAGCGTCGGCACGCGTCCATTGGGGTTCATGGCGAGATAGTCGGGCTCGCTGTTGCGGCCGAAATGCAGGCCGGCGTCGATTCGCTCATAGGCGAGGTCGAGCTCGGCTAGGCACCACAACACCTTCTGCACGTTCACCGAGTGGCCCGGCCCCAGATCGTCGGTCCCTTGGCTGTCACATCGCGCTCCGTCCGCTTGCCAGACCGGAATTTCTCTAACGCGGACGTGCCGCAAACGCAAAAAATCAGGCTCCGCCAAGGAACAGCGGAGCCTGATTTCGTGTCGCCTCGACGCTTCTGGTTCAATGACCCAGGAACAGCCAGAGCAGAATGATCACCGGGATCGGCACGCCCAGCAGCCAGAGCAGAATTCCTCTTCCCATCACAACCCTCCTATTCGTCCTCTTGTCGAAGAGCTAACGCGAAGGGGCGCGGGTGGTTCCGAGGATCCGCGCAAGCTCACCAGTGCCCGGTGTTGGGCATCGAGGTCCAGGGCTCGGCCGGCGGCTTCGGATCGCCCTTCTGCAAGAGCTCGATCGAATGCAGGTCCGGCGAGCGCACGAACGCCATGTTGCCGTCGCGCGGCGGGCGATTGATGGTGATGCCCATCTTCATCAGCCTGTCGCAGGTCGCGTAGATGTCGTCGACCTCGTAGGCGAGGTGGCCGAAATAGCGGTCCTCGCCGTATTTCTCCTCGTCCCAGTTGTAGGTAAGCTCGACCAGCGGCGCACCGCGGGTCTGCGGCTGGCTCTTCAGCTGCTCGACATCCTCCGGCGCACAGAGAAACACCAGGGTGAACTTGGCCTTGTCGTTGTCGATGCGGCGAACCTCTTTCAGCCCGAGCGCATCCTGATAGAACTTCAACGCAACATCGAGGTTGCGCACGCGCAGCATGGTGTGGAGGAAACGCATGTTCTTTCTCCCTGTCGGATTTTTCCGGCCGTTGGCTCGAGCCGTAGATAGCAGCAAAACAAGGCCCGCGGCAGGGGGGCGCGGGCGCAATGCGCGGCTTCGAAGGACCGATCGACGCCCTGCGCCGTCAATCTTCCGCGAGCCTCCGGCATGCAGCCGCTGCCTGCGGAATGGCCGAAACAGGCTCTGCAACCGGACGTTGATTCATCCGATTGGCTGACGCCTGGAGCCGATTGCCTGCGCCCACACTGGTTTTCGGGTAGCGATCGCGCCTCCGCCGGCGCCCGGTCCGGGCGTTCAAAAACATGAACAAAGCCGGGCCGGAGGTGTTTTTGCAAAAGCGAAACGCAGAAAACACCTTAAATTCCAGCCAAAATCGAAAAAACTGTGTAGAAGGGCCTTGTTTTTCCGTGCTTTCGTTTATTGTCCTGTCTGGCACGAATCAGAGGAGACACGATGCCTACTCAACTTTCCAAGTCCCAGCTGATCGAGAAGATCGCGACCTCCACCGAGCTCTCGAAGCGCGACGTCAAGAACGTCATGGACGTCTTGACCGACGTCGGTCACAAGGAGCTCAAGAAGAACGGGATCTTTCTCGTCCCCGGCTTCGCCAAGTTCGTCGTGGTGAAGAAGCCCGCGACCAAGGCGCGTAAGGGCACCAATCCGTTTACGGGCGAGGAGATGATGTTCAAGGCGAAGCCGGCGCGCAAGATCGTGCGGGCAAGGCCCGTGAAGGCCGCCAAGGACGCGGTCGCCTAGAACTGGGGACCTGTGCAGGGACCCCTTCTGCCCGTCGATGCTTCGGAAGGAAGCGGCCCGGAGGGAGCCGCTTCCTTCCGTACTTTTGTCGTCGCCCACACCGGCGCGGTCCGTGGACGGTCGTTCTCATCCCCTATTGAGGGTATGAAAAAATTGAGGGTATGAAAAAAGTCGCCGAGTTGAGCAGCGGGCGACGTCAGGCCTGGCTGGATGCTCGCCGTCCCGGCACCCGTGGACGCCATGCCCTGACATGGGGCGCGCGTCGGAGTGCGCCAAACGTCGGAACAGATCAGCGGTTGAAGGCTTGCCAGCCTGCACGAGCACCCCGGCAACCACCGGACGAGCATGACGCGGGGCACGCGCGACTGATTCGGGCCATATCATGGAGATGTGCTCCGCAAACCACAAC
>NZ_JAFAVV010000779.1 GCF_019242285.1 Bradyrhizobium sp. | reverse complement strand
CGCATATGGGGAGAGCAGAGCGGTTGGGCTCACCCCCCCCTGGAGGGGGAGGGTCGGCACGCGATCGAGCGAAGCGAGATGCGTGCCGGGGTGGGGTGACGGTCTCTCCGTATTAGACAGTGTGCGCGCGGAAGCATCACCCACCCCGGTCGTGCCGATGGCTCGAGCTCATCAAGTGGGCGGAGGATGATCCGCCTGCGATGGTGGCAGGAGAGCCCGGTCGCCAGGGAGAGCTCGGAAGAAGCGTTAAAACCATCGCGCAGGGAAGGCGCGGGTGGCGGTTCAATCGGTCGGTATTCTCGGCTGAACCTGTGGTTCCTACCCCGTGCTTTCCTTGTGCACGGGGGCCATGGGCACCGGCCGGTGCCCGGCATTCCCTGCGCTCCATCTCCGGGAGGGTGATCCGCTTGGCAAAACTCGGGCATTTCTCGCCGCGAGAACGCGAACGTGTATCCTGTGCTCCTCTGGCTTGTTTCCCTGATCGCACAGAAATGCGATAGCTGCGTTCGAGTTTTCCCAGTGGTGACAAGCATGACCAAGGCAGTGCTCGGCATTATCGGCGGCTCCGGCATCTATGACCTGCCGGGCCTGCAGGACGCGCGCGAGGAGGCGATCGCGAGCCCGTGGGGCGAGCCGTCGGCGCCGGTGCGCCACGGCACCATCGCCGGGCTTCCGATCGTGTTCCTGCCGCGTCACGACAAGGGCCACCGGCTGTCGCCCTCCGACATTAACTACCGCGCCAATATCGACGTGCTGAAGCGCGCCGGCGTCACCGATCTGGTGTCGCTGTCGGCCTGCGGCTCGTTCAAGGAGGAACTGCCGCCCGGCACCTTCGTGCTGGTCGACCAGTTCGTCGACCGCACTCACAAGCGCGAGTCCTCGTTCTTCGGCAAGGGCTGCGTCGCCCATGTCTCGATGGCGCATCCGGTGTCGCCGCGGCTGCGCATTCATCTCGCCGCCGCCGCCGATGCGGAGGGGTTCGCGATCGCGCGGACGGGAACCTATGTCTGCATGGAAGGCCCGCAATTCTCCACCTATGCCGAGAGCATGACCTACAAGAATCTCGGCTATGCCGTGATCGGCATGACCAACATGCCCGAGGCAAAGCTCGCCCGTGAGGCGGAGATCGCCTACGCCACGGTGGCGATGGTGACCGATTTCGATTGCTGGCATCCGGACCACGACGCCGTGACGGTGCAGGACATCATCCGCGTTCTCAACTCGAACGCCGACAGGGCCAAGGCGCTGGTGGCGCGGCTCGCGCAGCTCTTTCCGCGCGAGCACGAGCCGTGCCCGATCGGCTCGGATCGCGCGCTCGACAGCGCGCTGATCACCGCGCCCGAGGCCCGCGATCCCGAGTTGTTGAAGAAGCTCGACGCCGTCGCGGGTCGCGTGTTGCGCGGCTGAGGGAATCTGGAGGCTGCCATGAAGGTCGACGGCAAGCATTTCCGCAGCATCTGGCTCGAGCCTGACGGCTGGTCGGTCGGCGCAATCGACCAGCGCCGGTTGCCACACGAATTCGTGGTGGCGCGGCTGACCAATGTCGGCGAGGCGGCCGCGGCGATCCGCGCGATGCTGGTGCGCGGCGCGCCCCTGATCGGCGCCACCGCGGCCTATGGCATGGCGCTGGCGATGCGCGAGGATGCTTCCGACGCCGCGCTCGCGCGCGCCTACGAGGTGCTGATCGCGACGCGGCCGACCGCGATCAACCTGAAATGGGCGCTGGAGGAGATGCGCACGGTGCTGCGGCCGCTGGCGCCATCGTCGCGCGGCGATGCGGCTTACGCCCGCGCCGACGACATCGCCGAGGAGGACGTCGCGATCAACCAGGGCATTGCCCGCCACGGGCTGTCGCTGATCGAGGCGATCGCCGCGAGGAAGCCGGGCGAGCCGGTCAACGTGCTGACCCATTGCAACGCCGGCTGGCTCGCGACCGTCGATTGGGGCACGGCCACTGCGCCGATCTATCTCGCCCACGATGCGGGCATCGCTGTCCATGTCTGGGTCGACGAGACCCGGCCGCGCAACCAGGGGGCCTCGCTCACCGCCTGGGAGCTCGGCCATCACGGCGTGCCGCATACCGTGATCCCCGACAACACCGGCGGGCACCTGATGCAGCACGGCCAGGTCGATCTCGTCATCGTCGGCACCGACCGCGTCGCCGCCAATGGCGACGTCTGCAACAAGATCGGCACTTATCTGAAAGCGCTCGCCGCGCATGACAATGGCGTGCCATTCCACGTCGCGCTGCCATCGCCGACCATCGATTTCAATGTCGCCGATGGCGTCACGCAGATTCCGATCGAGCAGCGTAGCGCAGACGAGGTGACGCACATGACCGGCCGCACCGCCGACGGCCGGATCGAGACGGTGCGGATCGTGCCGGACGGCTCGCCGGTGGCGAACTACGGCTTCGACGTCACCCCGGCGCGGCTCGTCACCGGGCTGATCACCGAGCGCGGCGTGCTCAAGGCCGAACGCGCTGCGCTGGCGGCGGCATTTCCGGAACGGATCGCAGCCGCGGCGGAGTGATTGGTTGGAGTTGTTGGGACAGGTTGCTCTGAATTCGGTGCACCTCTCCCCTTGTGGAAGAGGTCGGATCGCATCGAAGATGCGATCCGGGTGAGGGGTCTGTCTCCGCGAGCAGAACTGCCGACATCGAGCACGCGGATAGAACCCCTCATCCGGCGCTTCGCGCCGACCTTCTCCCACAAGGGGAGAAGGGAACCGCGCTTGCGGCTCGACGCGTGCTACCGCAGCTTCAACCGCGTCGCCGCCTCCAGCTCAGCCAGCGCCTGCGCGGCATCGACCACCTTGATCGTGGTCATGCCGATCTCGCGCGCGGGCTTCAGATTGACGCCGAGGTCGTCGAGATAGACGCAATTCGCAGCATCGACGCCGAGCGCCTCGACCATCATTTGGTAGATGCGCGGATCGGGCTTGCGCAGGCCGATCTTGGCGCTTTCAATGATGTAGTCGAACAGCGCCATTACCTCGGCGACATAGAGCGTGCGGCCGGAGGTGCTGCCGATCGCGTTGGCCGGCAGGTTGTTGGTGATGCAGCCGGTCTTGCAGTTCGCCTTGACGCGCTTGAGCGCCTCGACCATCTCGGGGCGAAGCTCGCCCTGCAACAGCGGCAGCACGTCGCGGCCGCGGACCTCGGCGCCGAGCGCGCGCGACTCGGCGGCGAAAAGCTCATCAAAAGTCTCGACGTCGATTTCGGCGCGCTCGAACTTGGCCCAGGCGTTTTCCAGGTGGTTGGCGGCGTTGGTGCGGCGGATGATATCGAGCGGAATGCCGCGCTCGCGCTCGAACCGCGCGAAGGCCTCGAACGGCGAGGTGGTGAGCACGCCGCCAAAATCCCAGATCACCGCCTCGATCATCGCTTCCCCGAGCTGCTGCAATCCCGCTGATGAGATCGGCTAACACGGCAGGGCCATCGATGCCAGCCTCTCTCCCTGCTTGGCGGCGGACGCGGCGACGGCTATGGCTGGTCCGATGAAGACCTTCGTTCGCACTCTCGCCATCGCCGCATGGCTGCACGCCGCGCCCGCCATGGCGATCGTCGGCGGCGCGGCGCCGTCGCCGGACGGCGTCGGCCGCGCGGTCGTCACCATCGTCGGCTCGCGCGGCAATTTCTGCACCGGCAGCCTGATCGCGCCGAGCCTCGTGCTCACGGTGGCGCATTGCGTCGAGCCCGGCGCGCTCTACAAGATCGTGCAATATGATGCCGAGCGGAAGCCGCAATTGCAGGACGTCAAGACGGTCGCGATCCATCCCGGTTTCCAGATGCAGGCGATGCTGGCGCATCGCGCTACTGCCGACGTGGCGCTGCTGCGCCTGGAAATTCCGGCCAAAGGAAAAACGCCGGCGGCGCTGGGCAGCCCGCAGATGCCGATCGTGCCGGGCGCCAGGTTCAGCGTCGCCGGGGTCGGCGTCACCATCCGCGGCGACGGCAAGAGCGCCGGCGTGACCCGCAGCGCGGAGCTGGTGGCGACCGGGAAGCCGGGCACGCTGCAGATCCGGCTGGTCGATCCCGCGACGCAAGGCGCGCGCGAAGGGCTCGGCGCCTGCACCGGCGATTCCGGTGCGCCGGTAGTCGAGGAGCAGCAAGCCGGCCCCGCGATCATCGGCGTCGTGAGCTGGTCGACCGGGCCGAACGGCAGCGCGGGCTGCGGCGGATTGACCGGAGTGACGCCGCTGACGCTGTACCGCGACTGGATCGTGCAGACCGCACGGCAATGGGGATTTGGGCTTTGAATCAAACGCTGTTTGATTTTTGCGCATGGCTTGACCGCAACGATGATTTGAGGCCAGCCTTGTGATCAAGCAAATTTCCCCAAGGAAAAGCAGCAGCGATGAACATCTCCGCGGCCCGCGCGATCTCCGGCTCCGCTTCACAGGCCACTGAACATTTCGACGTGCTGATCGTTGGCGCCGGCATTTCCGGCATCGGCAGCGCCTATCATCTGACGAAGCAGCTTCCTGATACCAGCTTCGTCATTCTCGAGAGCCAGCAGACGTTCGGCGGCACGTGGTGGACGCATAAGTATCCCGGCATCCGTTCCGACAGCGATCTCCACACCTTCGGCTACAGCTTCAAGCCGTGGGTCGGACCGCCGATCGCGAGCGCCGCCGAGATCCTCGCCTATATGGGCGAGGTCATTGCCGATAACGATCTCGGCAGGCACATCCGCTACGGGCATCGCATCGTATCGGCGAGCTGGTCGAGCGAGAGCAAGCTCTGGACCATCGCGGCGGTGAAGTCCGACAACGACGAGCCCGTCACCTTCACCGCGAACTTCCTCTGGATGTGCCAGGGCTACTACCGCCACTCCGAAGGCTACACGCCGGAATGGCAGGGCATGAAGGATTTCAAGGGTCGCATCGTGCATCCGCAGTGCTGGCCCGAGGATATTGTGCTCGACGGCAAGCAGGTGGTGGTGATCGGCTCGGGGGCGACCGCGGCGACGCTGATCCCCAATATTGCCGACCACTGCGCCCATGTCACCATGCTGCAGCGCTCGCCGACCTTCTTCCGGCTCGGCCGCAACGCGATCGAGATCGCCGAGGAGCTGCGGCGGCTCCAGGTCAAGGAGGAGTGGATCCACGAGATCGTGCGTCGCAAGATCCTGTTCGAGCAGGATGCCTTCACCCGCCGCTGTCTCAGCGAGCCGGAGCAGGTCAAGAAGGAGCTGATCGGCCAGATCAGCGCGGTGCTCGGCCCGGACTTCGACGTCGGCACGCATTTCACGCCGAGCTACCGGCCGTGGCGGCAGCGCATCGCCTTCGTGCCGGACGCTGATTTCTTCCACGCCGTCAAGGACGGCAAGGCGTCGGTGGTCACCGACGAGATCGAACGTTTCGTCGAGAACGGCATCCTCTTGAAATCCGGCAAGACGCTCGAGGCCGATGTCATCGTCACCGCGACCGGCTTTCACCTCTCGATCCTCGGCGACATCGCCTTTGCCATCGACGGCGAGCCGCTCGATTTCGCCGAGACCGTCACCTATCGCGGCATGATGTTCACCGGCGTTCCGAACATGGCCTGGGTGTTCGGCTATTTCCGCGCGAGCTGGACGCTGCGCACCGATCTGGTCGCCGACTTCGTCTGCCGCATGCTCGCGCACATGAAGCAGAAGGGCGCGGGCAAGGTCGAAGTGGCACTGAGGCCCGAGGACCACAACATGCCGCTATTGTCCTGGATCGATCCGGAGAACTTCAACCCGAACTACCTGATGCGCGACATGCACCGCCTGCCCAAGCGCGGCGACAAGGTCGAGTGGCAGCACAGCCAGGACTACTGGGCCGAGAAGGACCAGTTTCCGGCGATCGATCTCGACGACAAGGCGTTCGTGTATGGGTGAACGATTGCGTCACCGATAGCGGCCCGCCTTGGCCCACCGCCTCACGCGCGGGCCTGCCGCAGCGGGCTGTCGGACATCGCGGTGTTCGGCTGCTTCGCCTTCAGCTCCGCCACCGACGCCTTCGGCTGCAGCGGCACCTGCAACCGGCAGATCAGGCCCTCGGGCTGCCAGTCGAACAGCGCCCGGCCGCCCAGTTGCGTTTCGATGCTGGCGATCAGGCTGCGGGTGCCGAAGCCGTGCTTGGTGGGGACGTGCACCAGAGGGCCGCCAGCCTCCTGCCAGGTCAAGGCGAGGATAGCGTCCTCGACATGCCATGTGATCGAGAGCGAGCCGGTGAGCGTGGAGAGGGCGCCGTACTTGCCGGAATTGGTGATCAATTCGTGGACCGCGAGCGCCAGCGTCTGCGCGGTTGCCGGATGCAGCCGCATCTCAGGGCCGGCGCATTCGATCTGGCCGTTCACGGCATAGGGCGCAAGCTCCTGTTCGAGCAGCGTGTTCAGCTCCGCGCCTTCCCAGCTCGACAGCGACAGGACGGTGTGGACGCGCGCCAGCGCGCTGATGCGGCCCTCGACGGCGTTGGCGTAGGCCTTGACGTCCTCGGCGCGGGTCAGCCGGACGATCGATTGCGCCAGCGCCAGCGCGTTCTTGGCGCGGTGGTCGACCTCGCGGGCGAGCAGGTTCTGCCGCTCCTCGGCACGCTTGCGCTCGGTGATGTCGATAGTGACGCCGCTGACGCGGACGATGCGTCCGTGCCGGTCGACGGTCGCGGCCGCCGAGCCGACGCACCAGCGCAGCTCGCCGTCCGGCCGGTTGATCCGGAACTCCGCTTCGTAGGAGCGCGCGCCGGTGTCGAGCTCGGCGACGGTCCGGCGCAGCGCCTCGATGTCGTCAGGATGCAGCAGGCGCTCGATGCTGGCGGTGGTCAGGTCGAAGCTTTCCGGATCGACGCCGAAAATCCGGTACTGGCCCTCGTCCCACATCCAGTCGCCGTCGATCCAGTTCCAGTCCCACGAGCCCATCCTGCCGGCCGCCAGCGCCATGCTGCGGCGCTGCTCGCTTTCGACGAGTTGCGCCGTCGATTGTTCGAGCTCCGCCGTGCGCGCGCGCACCCGATCCTCGAGCTCCGCATTGAAGCGCTCGAGCTGTCGCGTCTTGCGATAGAGCTCGGTGAACACCTTGACCTTTGCGCGCAACACCTCCGGGATCACAGGCACGGGGACATAGTCCACCGCACCCATCTCATAGCCGCGCAACCGGTCGATGTCGCTGACCTGGATCGCGGAGATGAAGATGATCGCCGTCTTCTGGAAGCGCGGATGCTCGCGGATCATGGCGGCGAGCTCGAAACCGTCGAGCTCCGGCATGCAGACGTCGACCAGGATGACCGCGACCTCGTTCTTCAGGAGATATTCCAGAGCCTCGCGGCCGGAGGTGGCGACCACGAGGTTGTCGCCGAGCTCCTTCAGGATCACTTCATAGGCGAGCAGCTTCGCGGGCTGGTCGTCGACCAGAAGGATGTTTACCTTTTCGTGGTCCATCATTTCGGTCACGGGATCAGCGGTGCAGCCACATGCGGATCGCGAGCAGCAGTTGCTCGGTGTTGACCGGCTTGGCCAGATAGTCGGAGGCGCCGGCCTCGAGGCATTTCTCGCGGTCGCCCTTCATCGCCTTGGCGGTCAGCGCGATGATGGGCAGTCGGGCGAACGACGGGTTCTGCCGGATCGCGCCGATGGTCTGGTAACCGTCCATCTGCGGCATCATGATGTCCATCAGCACGATGGCAATCTCGGAACTCTGCTCGACCCATGCAACTGCCTCGCTACCAGTAGTGGCCGTCAACACCTTCATGCCGCGTCGTTCCAGCACGCTGGACAGCGCGAAGATGTTCCGGGCATCGTCGTCGACCAAAAGCACCGTCCTGCCGATCAGGTCCTCGTCGGAACTGTTCAGCTTCTCCAGCATGCGCTGCTTCTCGAGCGGAAGTTCCGTGATCACACGATGCAGGAACAACGCGGTTTCGTCGAGCAGCCGTTCCGGCGACTCCACGCCCTTGACGACGATGCTGCGCGCCATGGTGTGAAGTTCCGCATCCTCTTCCGCGGAAAGCTCGCGTCCCGTGAACACCACGACGGGAACCGCCGACAGATCCACGTCGTTGCGGATCGTCTCCAGCACCTCGAAGCCGCTCATGTCGGGCAGGCGCAGGTCGAGCACCACGCAATCGCAGGGGTTCTGGCGCAAGACCGAGAGGGCCGCCTTGCCGGTGTCCGCCGCCACGATCTCGATGTCGTCGTGATCGAGCAATTCGCGAATGCTGAGCTGCTCGGCCGCGTCGTCCTCGACGATCAGGAGCCGCTTGCGGCGCGGCTTGGCATATTCCTTGATCTGCGACAGCGCCGCGCTGACGCCTTCGGTCGTGGTCGGCTTGGTGACGAAGGAGAAGGCGCCGCGCGCCAGCGCGTGCTGGCGATCCTCGTCCAGCGTGATGATCTGCACCGGGATGTGCCGCGTCAACGGATTATGCTTGAGCTGGCTCAGCACCGTCCAGCCGAGCATGTCGGGCAGGAACACGTCGAGCGAGACCGCGGTCGGCTGGTACTGCTTGGCAAGCTCGAGCGCCTCGGCGCCGCGTGCCGCGACCAGCACCTTGAAGCCCTTGTCGCGGGCAAGGTCGACCAGCACGCGCGCATAATGCGGATCGT
>NZ_JAFAVV010000597.1 GCF_019242285.1 Bradyrhizobium sp. | reverse complement strand
TTCATCCCGGCCGTAGTTCTCCGGCAATCGGCCCTCCGGCATCCGGAAGGTCCCGAACAGCACGTCCCATACCGGGAAGGTCCCGGCGAAATTGGTGTTGCCGCCCTCCTCCATCGGCGTGTGGTGCCAACGATGGAAGACCGGCGTCGCCAGCACGTATCTGAACGGGCCGAGCGTCCAGTTCAGGTTGGCGTGCACGAAGGCGGAATGGAACGTCGTGAACGGACCGACCCAGAGCATGATGTTGGGCGAGATGCCGGCCATCAGCAGCACGACGTCGACCGAGATGGTGCCGATGATCAGGTTGATCGGATGGAAGCGCGCCGCCGAAATCCAGTCGAGCTCCTCGGAGGAATGATGCACCGCATGGTACTTCCAGAACTCGCCGCCGTGGAACATCCGGTGCAGCCAGTACAGCGTGAAGTCCGAGGCCACGACAAACAGCAGCGCCTGCACCCAGAGCGGCAGCTGCGACAGCGGGCCGTGGCCGTTGTCGTAGAAGGCGATCAGGTCGTCGGCGTCGCGAATGCCGAACACGACGCTGGCGCCGACGATCAACAGCCCGATGCGGATCACGCGTGCGAACACCGGCACGAAGAACCAGTAGACGACGTCGGTGACGAGCTCGCGCCGCCGCCACCACGGCGCGCCGGGATTGCAGGCCCAGAAATGGCTGAGCACCGCGAAAGTCACGCCAAGCACGAGCGTGATCGGCACCACCTTCTCGATGGTGTGGCCCAGCATCACGACGACTTCCATGACCATGTCGGACATGAGCCCCTCCTTCTAGTCACGCGGCGGCTTCAAGCCCTACCGTGTCGCGATTAAGGAGGCGTGAAATGATGGAATTTCCGGCCGCGGCGGCAAGCCCGGAACGACCCGGGACGCGGCTTCGCGGAAAGCGGCTTAATGACAAATTTACTCTGCACAACAACGGCTAATTGCAGGGATGTTTATCCGATCGAATTAACTGCACCGCAATTCTCGGCTTTTACGGTGGCGCCATGGTCACGGTGCTGAGAACGCCGGCGAGACCAGACCCTAGTTCGATCAGCCACGTGTACATGGAGTTTAGCTCATGAAGAATCTGATTGCGCGTTTCGTCAAGGATGAATCCGGCGCGACCGCCATCGAATACGGCCTGATTGCGGCCGGCATCTCGCTCGCGATCATCGCTGTGGTCAACGGCCTCGGCACCACGCTGAACACCAAGTTCAGCTCGATCAACAGCTCGCTGAAGTAAGAGATCGCCGATCCTCGGCAGCAGAGGCCCCGGCATGCCCCGGGGCCTTTGTTTTTGCAACCCCGCCTGGCTCTGTTGCGTATGCGTAAACCCGAATTGGCCGCCTCGGCGGCGACACGAGCAAGCCTTTCCCCCGCGCGCCGGGATCAAGCCGCCGTGCAGTTGATCTGCTCCGCCCTGGTGCTGTCCCTGATCTCCCTCGGCTTGCGGATCCTGAGCGTCTGGTGACTGTGTTCTCCGTTTTCCAATTGTTCACCACTCGCCGGTAGGATGCCGCGATCCGTATTCGCCCGGGCAGAACAGGCTCAGCCGGTCCATGATCCTCGACATCGCGCGCCTTCTGCTGTTTCCCTCGCTCCTTGCCTTCGCGGCCGCGAGCGACCTGCTCACCATGACGATCTCCAACCGCGTCTCGCTCGTTCTGGCAGCGGGATTCCTGGTGCTCGCTCCGCTCGGCGGCATGGGATCCTGGGAGATGCTGCTCCATCTCGGCGCCGGTGCCGTCGTGCTCGTCGCGGCCTTCGGCTGCTTTGCCATGGGCTGGGTCGGCGGTGGGGATGCGAAGATCGCGGCCACGGCGGCGCTCTGGTTCGGCTTCGGCCACCTGATGAACTACCTGCTCTACGCGTCACTGTTCGGCGGCGCGCTGACACTCCTGCTCCTGCAGTTCCGCCAGTGGCCGTTGCCCTACGTGCTCGCCGGCCAGCCATGGCTGCTCCGGTTGCACGCCAAAGAGAGCGGCATCCCCTACGGCATCGCGCTCGCGCTGGGCGCGCTGATGGCCTACCCCGATACGGAATGGGTGAAAGCCGTCGACCTTGCACGCTTCGCGCTGCACTGATCGCCGCGGATAACCGGCCGTTAAGGCGATTTAGATACGCCTCATTAACCATGCTTTGACGAATAGCTGGTCAACT
>NZ_JAFAVV010000307.1 GCF_019242285.1 Bradyrhizobium sp. | reverse complement strand
GCCAGTCTCATGATCCGCGGCCTGCGCGACGGCACCGACCTCGACTACGAGATGCAGCTTGCAGGCATGAACGAGGCCATGGCGCCCGACGTGCACACGGTGTTCGTTCCGGCCTCCCCTGCGGTCCGCCCGATCACTGCCACACTGGTCCGCCAGATCGCCGCCATGGGCGGGGATTTCGCTTCGTTCGTGCCCGCGTCGGTGGCGGCGAGTCTCAAGGCCAAGTTCGCAAAGTAGCTCCTTCGCAAAACCGGCAACCTTGTCGCGATAGAGGTTGTCGGCCTCCCGTCCGCCTATCATCCCCACGGAGATTTCATGATCCGAGTCCTCGCTCTTCTCGCCGTGCTCATCTCGGTGACGCCGGCGCTCGCGCAATCGCTGCCGGCCGGCCTCGACAAGCAGAATGCGATGGTGGTCGACACCACCAAGGGCCGCATCGTGATGAAGCTGCGCAACGATCTCGCGCCCCAGCATGCCGAGCGGCTGAAGCAGCTCGCGCGCGACGGCTTCTACAACAACGTGCCGTTCCACCGCGTGATCGCCGGCTTCATGGCGCAGACCGGCGATGGCGCCAAGGGCGACGGCACCGGCGGCTCGAAATATCCCAACCTCAAGCAGGAATTCTCCTCGACGCCGTTCAAGCGCGGCACCGTCGGCATGGCGCGGCGCGGCGACAGCGTCGATTCCGCCAATTCGCAATTCTTCATTTGCTTCGGCGATGCCTCGTTCCTCAACGGCCAATACACGGTGGTCGGCGAGGTCGTGCAGGGCATGGACGTGGTCGACAAGATCAAGCGCGGCGAACCCGTCGTCGATCCCGACAAGATGGTGAAGGTGCAGGTCGCCGCCGACATGAAGTAACGGCATTGCAACGCGTCGTGCCGATGCCATCTAGCGGAGGTATGGCCGGCCGTTTTGGCGGCACCCGGTTTCCTAACGGAGCACCTCCACCCAAACCTTGGAGAAGAACATGGCTGTGACAGAGAATACTTTGATCCTCGAGACCACGCAGGGGCCCGTGACCATCGAGATGCGGCCCGATCTCGCGCCCAACCATGTCGCGCGGATCAAGGAGCTGGTGCGGGAAGGATTTTACGACGGCATCGTGTTCCATCGCGTGATCGAGGGCTTCATGGCCCAGACCGGCTGTCCGCACGGCACCGGCATGGGCGGTTCCGGCAAGAAACTGAAGGCCGAGTTCAACAAGGAGCCGCACGTGCGCGGCACCACCTCGATGGCGCGCGCCACCGACCCGAATTCCGGCGACAGCCAGTTCTTCATCTGTTTCGACGACGCCTCGTTCCTCAACAGCCAGTACACGGTCTGGGGCAAGGTGACGGAGGGCATGGAGAACGTCGACAAGATCAAGCGCGGCGAGCCGGTGAAGGATCCCGACAAGATCGTCAAGGCGCACATGGCCGCCGACGCGGCCTGAGCCCATCGATCTCATTCAGGTAGGAGGCACCGCCGCATGCGGCGGCACTTCTATCCGGTCGTCAAGCGGTCCGGTTGCGCGGATTGGAGAGCTCTGCGTTGGCAGAGTTCATTGTGGCGAAGGCGTGGGCGAATTGAGGTCGCCACACCAGAGCCACGAAATCGCAGCCGGCGACGACAAATTTGCTCCCCATCTTCTGCGCAATCTTTGCGGCCGGTTTGCTGCTGAGGGAGTGGGGCCATGGACGGGCGGCGCGGTTTGATGGGGATCGGCGCAGCGCTCATGTGCGGCGTCGCGGCCGTGCTGGCGATCATCCATCTGACCGCCGGCGACGCTTCGCCGCAGGCGAGCGCCGAGGACCTCGGTGCGCTGGATGCGAGCACGCTCGCGTTGTTCCAAGCCGGCAAATATGCGGAGGCGACGGACGCGGCGATGCGCGCGCTGCCGGCCGTCAAGGCGCGCGACGGCGACACGTCGGCGGTCTATGCGAGGGCCTTGAGCCGCGCTGCCAACGCCTGGCTCGCCCGTCAACGTTTCGCCGATGCCGAGCCGCTGCTGAAGCAGGCCATGGCGACGGCGAGCGCGGCGCGGCCCAGGGATGACGATGCGTTGGCGCAAGCGCTCGCGGATATGGGCACGTTCCATGCGTGGCAGGGACGCTATGCCGACGCCGAACCGCTGTTCAAGCAGGCGCTCGATCTCCGTGAGGTGGCGCTCTCCGACAGCGATGCAGGCTATGTCGACGTCGCGAGACAGCTCGCGCTCGCGCTGCACTTCGAGGGGCGCGACGAGGACAGCGAGCGCATGCTGCGCCAGGCCATCGGCCGCGCCGAGGCGAAGCTCGGCCTCGACCATCCCTTCGTGGCGGCGCTGCTCACCGAGCTCGATGCGGATTACGCGTTGCGGCCGCGGATCGGTGACAGCAGCAAGCTCGATGCCGAGCTCGAAGCCGTCAAGGCTCGCAGTGCAACCATCCTCGCCAAGGCGATGGCGGCGAGCGGGTCTGGTACGTCGCCGAGGCTCGCAACGGCCTCGATGATGCCGGCGCTGAATGCGCTCGGCGCCCGCGACAGCGAAAAGCGGCAGTTCGCGCCAGCCGAGCAAGTCTACAAGCGCGTGCTCGACATTCCCTTGCGCAAGGTGAGTGCCGAGCTCGCCTTCACGGCTGCGATGCATCGCATGATGGCGTTCAACGGGCTGCTCGATCTCTACGACGTTTATCAGTACGGCGATCCGCAGCGCCGCCCCGCCGAGTTCGTCGCAGTTGCGACGCGGGCGCTCGACGAGGAACAGCAGCATCTGGCCAACGATCCGAGCCCCGATCTGGTGCGGCTGCGCATCGCCAATCTGGATCGTCGCCTCGCCAAGATTTATCTCGCCCAGCGGAACGATGCACAGGCTGAGGCGGCGTTGAAAAACGCGCTCGCCACGGTGGAGGGTGGGTCCGACCAATTGCAGGTCGCTGACGTGCTTGCCGGAGGCTTCCTCATCGGCGAGGAGCGGGTGCCGCAGGACATCGCCTCCTTCTACGAGAAACGCGGACGCTTGGCCGACGCCGAGGCGGCGCTGACGCGCGCCATTGCGATCCGCGAGAAGGTGCAGGATCCGGCCGGCGACGAGATCAAGGAGCTGCGGCAACGGCTCGCGCGGTTACGGAAGTCCGTGCCCGGCGGCCAGCCGCAGATGCAGGCGGCGCTCCAGCCGGCTCTGCCGCCGCGCCCGGCGCCGGCGGCCTCGCCCGGCGCGCGCCCCGCGCAGGGATGCAACGATGTGCTCTCCATGATCGACAACTGGCAGGAAGCCGAGGCGCGGAAGCATTGCAGCAACCAGGACTTCCTCATGCTGCAGGTCGCCGCTCTCGGGCAGCAGGCCTTCGGCCGCGAAAGCCCGGCCAACTTGTCCGGGCTCACCGGCGTCGCCCAGATGGTCTATGAACGGGGGGACTGGAGCAACGCGGTGGCGGTGATGTCGCGCGAGCTGCGGCTGGTCACCCAGGCGAGCCGGCGCCTCGGACACGCGCCGCAGATCAATTCCATGCTGTGGTTCGATCCGGAGTTTCATGGCGTCGACCCGATCCGCGTCCTGATCAAGGCGGCCTATCGGGCCGCCGCCGCCGACAAGTCGCGCGCAGGCGAGCTCGCCGATATCTCGTTCCAGGCCGCGCAGCAGGCCAATCTTTCGGTGGCGGCGGTCGCGGTCGGGCAGATGAGCGCACGGCTCGGCAAGGGAACGGGCTCGCTCGCCGCGCTGGTGCGGGAGCGGCAGGACCTCGCTGCCGAGGCCGAGCAGCTCGATCAGCAATTCGCCGGCAGTGTGGTCCAGGTCAACCAGGGCCGCGACATCGCCGCCGACAAGCAGAGGCGAGGGCGCATGGACGCCGTCGATGCGCGGCTCGCCGAGATCGACAAGCGGCTCGCCCGCGAATTTCCCGATTATGCCGCACTCGCCAATGTCGAGCCGGCCACGATCGCCCAGATCCAGGCGAGGCTTGGGCCGAACGAGGCGCTGGTCCTGATCGCCGCGACACCGCCGCTCGGCAATCCCATGACGGCCGCGACCGCGGCCGTTGATACGCGTCAGCCGGCCGAGACGTTCGTCTGGACCATCACCAGGACCGACGCCCGTTTCCGGCAGGCCGACCTCGCCGGCAACGAGGGCCTGCTGGATGTCGACGCATTGCGCTGCGGGCTCGATGACAGCAATTGGGAGACACGATCCGCGGCACGCCAGCGCTGCGTCGAGCTGCTGCGCGGTGCGGCGCCGAGCGGCGGCTTGCCGCCTTTCGATCTCGGGCGTGCCTACGCGCTCTATCGTGCGCTGTTCGGCCCGGTGGAAGATGTGATCGCCGGCAAGCAGCTCCTGATCGTGCCGACCGGCCCGTTCACGACGCTGCCCTTCGAGGTGCTGGTGACCCAGAAGCCGGCGGCCGCGATCCCCGCCAACGGAAATTACCAGGGCGTGAAATGGCTCGGCCGCGAGCGCGCCATCACGGTGCTGCCGTCCGTCGCGAGCCTCGGGGCGTTGCGCGAGCGGGCGCGTCCGAGTGCAGCGGTGAAGCCGTTCCTCGGCTTCGGCAACCCGCTGCTCGAAGGGGATGCGGCGCGGGCCGCGCAGGCCCGCCAGAAGCAGACTTGCGCAGGTCTGCCCGCACGCACCGGCTCCGCCCGCGCGGTGCAAGCCGGCCTCGCGCCGAACGAGGATATGTTCCGCGGCAAGCTCGCCAATGTCGAGGCGTTGCGGCGGCAGATGCCGCTGCCGGAGACCGCGGACGAGCTGTGCGCCGTGGCGCAGCAGCTCGGCGCTTCGAGCGACGATGTCGTGCTGGGCGCGCGCATGACGGAATCGACCATCAAGCAGCTCAGCGCCAAGGGCAGTCTGCAGGGCTACAAGGTGCTGCACTTCGCAACCCACGGCCTGCTGGCCGGCGAGACCGACTATTTCGCCAAGGGGACGGCGGAGCCATCGCTGTTGTTCACGCCGCCGGCGAGCCCGAGCGAGGCGGACGACGGGCTCTTGACCGCGTCCGAAATCGCGCAGCTCAGGCTCGATGCCGACTGGGTCGTGATGTCGGCCTGCAACACTGCAGCCGGCGGCGCGCACTCGTCCGAGGCGCTGTCGGGCCTGGCCCGCGCCTTCTTTTATGCCGGCGCACGCTCCCTTCTGGTCTCGCACTGGGCCGTCAATTCGGATGCCGCCGTCGCCATCACCACCGGTGCGGTCGCGGCGATGAAGGCCGATCCGGCGATCGGCCGCGCCGAGGCGCTGCATCGCGCGCTCGTCGCCGTGATGGACAGGGGCGGCACCTCCGCCCATCCGGCGACCTGGGCGCCGTTCGTGCTGGTCGGAGACGGCGGCAGTTGAGGCCGAAGTTGCAGCCATGATGCGGCTCTCACGGCCGAGGGGCGGTGTCTGCCACGTCGGCGAACTTTATTTTGCATACGTAATTATGTGTGCAGTAGCGCACGTGTGGCTGCTCGTCAGCCCGTTGAGAACAACGTCTGCTGTACGATATAACCGATCTTCGTTGCCGGCCGGACGCTTGCGATGAGGTTCGTCGCAGCGACGTTGCTTGATCGATGGCGGCTGACCAAGGTCGGACCCGACACACAATCTCGGATTTACAGTCTCGCTGGCTTGCACAAGTGGGGGGACTATCTCTTCAAGGACCAGCTCGGTAGCCCGGGTTGAGTGCAACGAATCCGAAGGCTGGATGAGGATCGGCGTCGAGTCGAACGGCGTTGGAAAGCGGGCGTCACGCCCGCTCTTCGTTTCTACAATGCGAGGGCTCAGAGGAGGACTTGCATGATGAACCGTCTGATGGTCGCGCTGGCACTGGCCGCCTCCGGCGTACCGGCAAGTGCGGCATCTCCTCCTTTCCCGTTCGCCCATGATGACGCAGGCCGGCCGGTGCTTGAGTTCTATCCCGCGACCGCGGCCAAATTCACCGCAGCGGGGCGTGATCTGCTGCGCATTACGGTGAAGGAGACGCCTCCGGAGCGCACCGCCCAAGGTCCCGTCGACGTCGGACTGGTCGCGGATTGCCAATCGCGGCAATTGGCGGTGTCGCAGGTTACCGCGGCCACCAAAGACGGGGCGCCAACAACGTCGGGCGAAGCGTTCAAGCTCAGCGAACTGAAGCCGCCCAGCGGCGGCATGTACCAACGATTTGTCGTTGCGTTGTGTGACGGCGAGCTGCTGGGCGTGCAAGTCTCGCCAGCCAGGAGCGGATGGGTACACTTTGTCGAAGGACCGCAGCGTGCGCTCTATTATGTCAGCGGTAGCATGCGAAAAGTCGGCAAGTACCGGGCAGCGTCGGTGCGACTCTATGAATTGGGAGGCGCGCAGCTGCCAGATGGCAGGCGTATCGATGCGCGTGATGCCGTGTGGGTCATCGATTGCGAGCGCAAACTCGGTGCAGTGGCCTACGAGCGCGCGTTCGCAAGGGTGGGAGACCAGAATCAAACCGTGGAGTCGATGGGAGATGAAAAGGCGTTTGCCGATCCGTCTCTCGTGGAGGTCGACAAATTGACATTTGGCCGGGCCGCCCCCGGTTCCATGCAGGCGCAATTCAATGACGTGCTATGCCTGATGAACTAGCCAGCAGCGCGGATTGATGTTCGCCGCCGATCGGGTCAGTTGGCACACTTGAGTTGCCGGACCGTGCCGATCCAATCCTCGACATGGTGGGAGCGGACGATCCTGCCACCCTCGATCGTGTGTACGTCGATCGACATCAGCTTGAAGGATTTACCGGCGGCGGCCGTGCCGAAGAAGTCGCCGACCGGCGTACCGGTCGCTTCGCCGCGCACGGTCACCTGGTTGCCCGATACCAGCACGTCCTTGATCTTCCATTGCGATGCCGCAAACGAGCCGCGTGTTCCGCCTGACGGCGCCCGATTTCATGCTGACGACGCCTACCGGCTCGACAGCCTCGAGGTACCGTTTCGCGCCGCTGCCGCACGCGCTGATCTGGTGCTCCGGCCGTGACCGACCCCGGCCTCATCTGGTTCCGTGACCGGCTGCGCCCGGTCGTCAAACGCAATTTCGCCGGCTAGAACGGGGCATGCGTACCGACCTGTTCGATTTCGAGCTTGCTGCCGACCGTATTGCGCTGAGGCCGGCGAGTCCGCGCGATGCCGCCCGCCTGCTGGTCGTGCAGGGTGATGGCGTGCTGCGCGATGCCGTAATTGCCGATTTGCCGAAATGGCTCGAGCCGGGCGACCAGCTCGTCGTCAACGATACAAAGGTGATCGCGGCACAATTGAGCGGTCGCCGCATCGGGCGGCCGACCGAGCCGAAGATCGAGGCGACCTTGATCAAGCGGCTCGATGGCTCGCGCTGGCAGGCGCTGGTGCGGCCGGCGAAGAAACTTGCCGCCGGCGACGTCGTGCGCTTCGGCAACGAGGGCAGGGTCTGCCTGCTCGGCCATCTCGATGCGGAGGTGGAGGCCAAGGGCGACGACGGCGAGGTCACGTTGTCGTTCACCTTCCACGGCCCCGCGCTCGACCAGGCGATCGCCGAGCTCGGCAGCCCGCCGCTGCCGCCCTATATCGCTTCGAAGCGCGAGCCCGACGAGCAGGACCGCGCGGACTACCAGACCATGTTCGCCGCCCGCGAGGGCGCGGTCGCGGCGCCCACCGCCGGCCTGCATTTCACGTCGGCACTGGAGGCCGCGGTGAAGCAGCGCGGCGTCGGCATCCAGCGCCTCACGCTTCACGTCGGGGCAGGGACTTTCCTGCCGGTCAAGGCCGACGATACCGCCGAGCATCGCATGCATTCCGAATGGGGCACGATCCCGGCTGCGACCGCCCACGCGCTGAATGCGGCGCGCGCCAGCGGTGGCCGCATCGTCGCGGTCGGCACCACCTCGCTCAGGCTTTTGGAGAGCGCCACTGCAGCGGACGGCAAGGTCGGGCCGTTCTCGGGGGAGACCGCGATCTTCATCACGCCCGGCTATCGCTTCCGCGCTGTCGACATGCTGCTCACCAATTTCCATTTGCCGCGCTCGACGCTGTTCATGCTGGTCTCGGCCTTCTCCGGCCTCGACACCATGAAGCAGGCCTATGCGTACGCGATCGCAGGAGGCTATCGCTTCTATTCCTATGGCGACGCCTGCCTGCTGTTTCGTGCGCGCAATTGACCGGTGTCACACCATCACCTGCTCCGGCAGCAGTTCCGCGATCTGCACCGCGTTGAGCGCGGCGCCCTTCAGAAGCTGATCGCCGGACACGAACATCGCGATCGAATGGCCGGTGGGGTCGCTCAGGTCCCTGCGGATACGGCCGACCAGGATTTCGTCCTGGCCCGAGGCCTCGATCGGCATCGGGAAATATTCCGGGCGCGATCGTCGATGACCTTCACGCCGGGTGCGGAAGCCAGGATGGCACGCACCTCTTCCTCGTCGATCGGCCGCTCGCACGCGAACGTGATCGATTGGCTGTGGGCGCGCAGCACCGGCACGCGGACGCAGGTCACGCCGACCGCGATGCGGTCATCCTCGAAGATCTTCCGGGTCTCGCGGATGACCTTGGTCTCCTCCTCGTTGTAGCCGGTCTCGAGGTCGATCCTGGTATCGTGGTTGAACACGTTGAAGGCGTAGGGGTGTGGAAACACTCTCGGTTCGAAGGCTTCGCCGGCGAGGCTGGCGCGAGTGGACTCGACGAGCTCCTGCATGGCGGCCGCGCCGGCGCCGCTGGCTGCCTGGTAGGTCGACAGGATCACGCGCCTGACCCGGTTTCGCTGGTGGATCGGCCACAGCGGCATCAACGCCGTGATCGCCGAGCAGTTCGGCACCGCGATGATGCCCTTGTGCTCGCGGATGCGCCGGCCGTTGATCTCCGGGATCACCAGCGGCACGTTCTCCTCCATCCGGAAGGCCGACGAGTTGTCGATGACGACGGCGCCGGCCTGCACTGCGACTGGCGAGAACCGCCTGGAGACGGCGCTGCCGGCCGAGAACAGGGCGATGTCGACGCCGTCGAAGGAGCGCTCGGTCAGCTCCTCGATCTCGATCCGCCCGCCCCGGAATTCGACCGTCCTGCCGGCGGAGCGGCGGCTTGCCAGCGCCTTCAGTTTCCGCACCGGAAAGCCGCGCTTGTTCAGGGTGGCGATGAACTCTGCGCCCACCGCACCGGTGACGCCGGCAATGGCAATGACAGGCTCGCTCTTCACGTTCGTCTCCATCAGGCAATAAAAAAGCCCCGGACCTTTTCAGGCGGGGCTTCGGATCAAGATGATGCGATCGTTCGACTACGCGCGCACGCCTCCCGAGCCCCGGACGGGGGTGGTTTTGGTCGTGGCTTTTTTCGTCGTCGTGATCATCGGGCGGAACTTATGCGCAAGGGAGCCCGCCGCGTCAACCGTGAAATTCTGGAACGGTCCGGTTGGACATGATGGTCCTGTTACGCAATAAGCGGCGCCATGACCGTTCCCAATCATTTCGAGCTGCTTGCGACCGATGGCGCCGCCCGCACCGGGAGACTGACCACGCCCCATGGGGTGGTGCGGACGCCGGCCTTCATGCCGGTCGGCTCGGCCGGCGCGATGAAGGGGCTGCACTGGCGCGACGTGCGCGAGGCCGGCAGCGACATCGTGCTCGGCAACACCTATCACCTGATGCTGCGTCCCGGCGCCGAGCGCATCGCAGCACTGGGCGGTCTGCAGCGCTTCACCGGGTGGAACGGACCGATGCTGACCGACTCCGGCGGCTTCCAGGTGATGTCGCTGTCCGCTCTCCGCAAGATTGACGACAACGGCGTGACATTTCGCTCGCATATCGACGGCGCCAAGGTCGAGCTGTCGCCGGAGCGGGCAGTCGAGGTGCAGCGCCTGCTCAATTCCGACATCGCCATGCAGCTCGATGAATGCGTGCGGCTGCCGGCGGAGCGCGCCGACATCGAGCAGGCGATGCAGCTCTCGCTGCGCTGGGCCGAGCGCTGCCGGCGCGCCTTTGAAACCGCGCCGGCCGGCTACATGCTGTTCGGCATCGTGCAAGGGGGCGACGTGGTGCCGCTGCGGCAGATGAGCGCACGGGCACTCGTCGACATCGGCTTCCATGGCTACGCCATCGGCGGGCTGGCGGTGGGCGAGCCGCAGGCGGTGATGCTGGCGACGGTCGAGGACGTCGCGCCGCTATTGCCGGCCGACCGGCCGCGCTACCTGATGGGGGTCGGCACGCCGGAGGATCTGCTCGAGTCGATCCGGCGCGGCATCGACATGTTCGACTGCGTGCTGCCGACCCGCAACGGCCGTCATGGCCTCGCCTTCACCCGTTTCGGGCCGGTCAACCTGCGCAACGCCCGTCATGCCGACGATCCGCGGCCACTGGATGAGACCAGCGCCTGGCCGTCGACCCGTGACGTATCGCGCGCCTATCTCCATCACCTCGTCAAGGCGGGGGAGACCCTGGGCGCGATGCTGCTGTCGGAGATCAACATCGCCTATTATCAGCGCCTGATGGCCGACATTCGCGATGCGATTTCACGAGGGACGTTTGTCGAACTGTGTGAACGGACGCGGGCCGAATGGGCGGAGGGCGACATCGCCCCGCGCCGGGATTAGTTGCAGGCGATGATCCGCTTGCTGGCGTGCTTGGTCACAAATCCGTAGCCGCAGGTATCGCAGGTCCAGAGATAGCTGATGATATCGTCAGACACGTAGGCGGAGGCTTCCGCGGCGACCATGGAATCGGCGCAAACCGGACAGGTCGGCAGATCGCTGCCGCGCGGGTCGGGGCTGTGAATGGCGGTCGACAGGACGTCAGCCAGTGCTGTCATCGTCATCCTCCTTGCGTTCCTGATGTGACAATAACATAAGCGGATTCGTTTGACGAGAGCGCAACGCAATTGCGATCGTTTTGCGTTTTCGACGAGTTCAATATTTTGCGATGCAGCGAGTTGTGACTTGTCGCGATCTGGCTTGCGCACCAGCGTGAGCTGTCGCTAATTGCAGCAGGGCGCGGATTCTGAGTGAGTTGTCGCCACGGGAGCAGGTCATGGATGGTTCGTCAGCGACGGGTGCAGTGCAACGTGCGGGGCGGGGTCAGGTGTTCGACAGTATTGTCGATGCGATCGGAAACACGCCGGTCGTGCGGCTGCGCCGCCTGCCGCAGATGCATGGCGCGCAGGCGACAATTCTCGCCAAACTTGAATATTTCAACCCGGCCGCCAGCGTGAAGGACCGCATCGGGGCGGCCATGATCATCGCGATGGAGAAGGTTGGCATAATCAATGCAGACACCGTGCTGATCGAGCCGACCTCCGGCAATACGGGCATTGCGCTGGCCTTCGTCGCTGCCTCGCGCGGCTACCGGCTGAAGCTGGTGATGCCGGAGTCGATGTCGATCGAACGGCGCAAGATGCTGGCGTTTCTCGGCGCGGAGCTGGTGCTGACGCCGGCCGCGCAAGGCATGAAGGGCGCGATCGCCGCCGCTGAGGAGCTGCTGAAGACCACGCCCAATTCGGCGATGCCCCAGCAGTTCAAGAACCTCGCCAATCCCGAAATCCACCGCCGCACCACGGCGGAGGAAATCTGGAACGACACCGGCGGCAACATCGATATTTTCGTTGCGGGCGTCGGCACCGGCGGCACCATCACCGGGGTCGGGCAGGTGCTGAAGCCGCGCAAGCCGGAGTTGCGCGTGGTTGCAGTCGAGCCGGAGGAGAGCCCGGTGCTGTCGGGCGGCCAGCACTCGCCGCACAAGATCCAGGGCATCGGCGCGGGTTTCGTGCCCGACATTCTCGACCGCTCGGTGATCGACGAGATCGTCAAGGTCAACAGCCAGACCGCGATCGAGACCTCGCGGGCGCTGGCGCGCAACGAGGGCATTCCGGGCGGCATTTCCTCGGGGGCCGCGATCGCGGCGGCGCTGGAACTCGGCAAGCGACCGGAAAACGCCGGCAAGACCATCCTGGCGATCGTGCCGTCATTCTCCGAACGCTATCTCTCCACTGCGCTGTTCGAGGGAATCTGAGCTCATGGCGGATCAACCGAGGCGCCCGCGGACGCTGAACGACGCCCGCACCGAAGCGGAAGCGGCGTTCAAGAAGGTGACCGCGAAGGTCGCCGAGGCGCCGCCGAAGCGGAACGCGGTTCCGGGCATCAAGGAGCAGGTCACCCTCCGGATCGATCAGGACATCCTGGAACATTTCCAGGAGGGCGGCCCTGGTTGGCAGGACCGCATCAACGACACCTTGCGCAAGGCGCTCGGCAAGTGATCCTCCGGTAGACGATCCGAAGGACAAGAGGGCGCCCGCACAAAAAAGCCCGGCGAGAGCCGGGCTTTCAACGAAGGGTTCCGCTTCCGTCAGTGCCGGAGCATGCCGCCGACCATGCCGCCCATCATGCCGCCGATGAAGGCGGCGCCTGCGTCGCCGCCGCCGTTGTGGCGGGGCGCAGCCGCGACCGGAGCGCTGCCGGTGCTGCGATGGACTGGATGGCTCCGTGGAGCGGAGTCGTCGCCGGAGGAGGTCGACGCGGCCGCGACGATCTCCGTCAGCAGCGCCTTGTGCTGCAGCTTGTTGAGGTAGCCGGTCGACG
Organism: Bradyrhizobium sp.; assembly: GCF_019242285.1. Taxonomy (GTDB): domain Bacteria; phylum Pseudomonadota; class Alphaproteobacteria; order Rhizobiales; family Xanthobacteraceae; genus Bradyrhizobium. The sequence continues at coordinate 6,328 of NZ_JAFAVV010000307.1, read as the reverse complement.
GATAGCCGCGCGCGGCCTGCCAGCGCTTGATCACGACGCGGGTGTCGTCGTCGAACTTGCCGGTGACCTTGGTGTCGAAGCCGAGGCCGGTCAGCCGGCGTTGCACGTCGCGACGCTGACCCTTGTCGAGGCTGATCTGGTCCTCGGTGAGCTGGCTGGCCTCTTCGGTGAAGGTCGCGGGATCGACCTGCTGCGTCAGCGCCCGGGTCGTGGTCGACGGACCTTTCTCGATCGCGGCAATCCTGGCGAGCGCGAGAGGCTTGAACTGGCCGTTGGGATAGTTCGTGACATAGGCGTTGAGCTCTTCCGGCTTGTTGGAGTCCTTCACCGAGCGCCAGAATTCGAGCTCGACGTCATTGCCGGGGGCGTTCGGGCTGGTCGAAGCGACCGCGGCTGGCGCCGCCGCGCCCGGGGCCGCCGTAGCCTGGGCCGGCGCCGGATTGAGATAGACCGAGCCGATCAGGTTGGTGTGCCCCCAGGGCAGTTGCCCCTTGTTGGTCTCCTCGTTGACCTGGGCGCGGACCGCGGTCATCGCCTGCTGGATCTCGACGCCGGGCTCGGTGAGGTGCGCCAGCAGCGCGCGGGTGAACGGGCTGTTGGTGCCTTCCTGGCCATCGAGCGCGGTCTGGCCCGGGCCGGTGGCAAACGCGATCAGCGTGCCTTCGCCGGACTTCATCTCGGCGAGGCCCTGCTGCACCGAGACGCTACGGGTCGCCGTCGCCTTGATCTTGGCCGCGAAGGGATTGTCGCGGCAGGCGTCGAGGAACACCAGCTTGACCTTGGCGTCGCTCATGGTCTGGTCGAGCGTGAGATCGATGTTGATTGCCGCGCCGAGCTTGACGTCCATTTCGGACTTGATGTCGGCGTCGACCGGCAACAGGTAGTTGGTGCCGCCGATCGCAATGCCGTGGCCGGCGTAGTAGAACACCGCGACGTCGGCGCCTTGCGACTTCTTGCCGAATTCGAGCAGCTTCGCCGTCATGGTGTCGCGGTTCAGGTTCGAGCCTTCGACGACGTCGAAGCCGACATTGCGGAGCAGGCCCGCCATCGCCGTGGCATCGATCGGCGGGTTCGGAAGCTGCGCGACGTTCTTGTAGGCGCCGTTACCGACCACGAAGGCGACGCGCTTGTCGGCCTTGGCGGCATTCGCGGTGAACGCCATGCAGAGCAGGGAAAGAAGGACGGTCAGGTAGCGCATCTGAAATCCCCAGCGCGGTAGAAAAAACTGAATCTGCAACGTGCTTCGATTCTACACGAAAAAGCAGATACGGCGTGCGACAAAAATGCCGCGCTTGTTCATCAACCGCGGCGGAGCCGTTGCGTGATCTGGATCACAATTTCGCGGAGTGCCGCGCGGCGGCCGGAGCAGCCGGCTGTCCCGACACTGCGACGCCCGGTTTCAGGTTCAGGAGATTGCTGCCCAGGATCAGCGCCGCGCCCAGCAGCGTCAGGAGGTCGAGACGCTCGGCATAGATCAGCCAGCCCATGATGGCCGTCAGCGGGACCCGCAGGAAGTCCATCGGCACCACGATGGTGGCGTCGGCATAGAGCATCGCGCGCGCCATGCAGAAGTGCGAGAACGTGCCGCAGAACGCGATCACCATGACCCAGCCCCAGACGGCCGGACTCGGCCAGGTCCAGACCAGCAGCGTCGGGATCAGGCCCGCGATCGATTGCACGGCCAGCATCCAGAACACGATCGCCAGCGCGCTTTCGGTGCGGGTCAGGAATTTCACCAGTGCAATCGAGATCCCGAAGCCGACGGCTGCCCCCAGCGCAATGAGCTGACCCGGATTGACCGCGCCGGTCGCGGGCCGGACGATGACGAGCACGCCGAGGATGCCGAACGCGATCGCCGCGACCTTCCAGACCGTGATGCGCTCGCCGAGAAGCATCGCGGCGAGGATCGCGGTCCAGATCGGCATGGTGAATTCGATCGCCACGACTTGGCCGATCGGGATCAGCGTGAGCGCGAAGAACCAGCTTAGCTGCGCACCATAATGGATGAGAGCGCGCCCCACATGCTGCGGCAACCGCTGCGTCTTCATCGTCGAAAGTCCGCCGCCGAGGTGGATCAGCGGATAGAGCAGGAAGAGGCCGACCGTGGCCCGCATCTCCATGAGCTGGAATACGTTCAGTTGCTGCAGCGCCTCGCGGCCGGCGACCGCAATGACCAGGAGCTGGACGAGCCAGCCCGACATCCACAGCGCGGCCATCGGTTTGGAAGGGGTTCTGTGCATGCGGCCGGTCGGCGGGAGAGGGATCGAGGGAGGGCCGGTATCGCCTCCTCATCCGCGCCTTGCAAGCCGCAATTGTGCCGGGCTGAACCGCTCGCGTTGCAAAATATGCATTGGGTGCGCCGGTTCGATCGGTGCTATCTGTGCAAGCCACGAACGGGAGCAACGAGGATGCGCATTCTGCAGCCCGCCCAATGGTCGAAGCCCCGCGGCTTCTCACACGGCGTCGCGTTCGAAGGGCCCGGGCGCTGGGTCATGCTGGCCGGGCAGACTGGGGCGGACGAGAAGGGCGACTATGCACCCGAATTGGCCGCGCAGGTCGCCACCGCCCTGCGGCGCATCGTGAAGCTGCTCTCGGAGGCCGCTGCCGGACCCGAGCATATCGTGCGCCTGACCTGGTACCTGACCAGCCGCAGCGAGTACGAGGCCACCGGCGCCGGCATCGGCGCGGCCTGGAAAGAGACGCTGGGCCGCAACTTTCCGCCTTCGACGCTGCTCTATATCGACGGCCTGGTCGATGCGCGCGCCAAGGTCGAGATCGAGGTGACGGCGTTCGTGCCGGCGGGATAGGACGAAGACCGGCGTAGCGGCTGTCTATCCGCCTTTCTCGCCGATGGCGGCCCACGAAATCTCGTTGACCCACTCCAGACGGACGTTCTTCAGCCCGACCTCATCCATCATTCGCTGCACGGTCCCGCGGTCCCAATAATGGGCGATCCTCGGCAGCATCTGATCAAACACGATGGATCGGATGTGCCGGAAGGAGAACGTCTTCAGCAGCTGGAAATAGGCGATCCTGCCGAATCCCGCCCGCAACAGCGTCCATAGAACGGCCGTCGGATAAAGCGACAAATGATGCACCACGCCGATCGGCAAGCGCGCGAACAGGAGCTTTCGCAGCGGATCGGCAAAGCGGACGATCCATTCGTTGTTCTCATAGCCGTAGACCCAGATCAGCACCTTGCCGCCCGGCTTGGCCGCTTTCACCATCTGGCGCAGCGCGAGCATGGGGTCCTCGAGGTGATGGATCACGCCGATCGAGAACGCGATATCGAAGTTGTCTTCGAACCCGATGTCGTAGGCGCTTTGCTTCAACACCAGCGCGTTCGGGAACGTTGCCAGATTTTGCCGGGCGACCTCCAGCGAACGCTCGTCCACGTCGATGGCCACGGCCTCCGCCGCGCCATAACTGAGGGGCCACAGCGAATTCCTGCCGGTGCCGCACCCGACATCCAGGACGCGCTTGTCCCGCCAATCGACCGGCTGAAGGAAAGGCGTCCAGCGCCGAAACTGGGTTTCGTAGTCGGAGCGGATTTCGTTGTACCGGCTCCATTCGTAGCCGAACCGTTCGGAGGAACCCATGGGTTGGCCCATGCTCGTGCCGTTCTCGACCATCAGAACCTGCCTGTCGGAGCGATCCGCGCCTTCAGCCGTGCAAGGCGGTCGCGGGTTGCCGGAGAGAGCGCCTTCACGATGCTCTTGCGCAGCTTGAAGAGCGGTGAGGAGAAGTCGGGAATGGCGGCCCCGTCCGGCACCCGTGACTGGCGTACCTCCGGCCGCAGCTCGGCGTGATGCTCGCTGCGCACGTAGAGCAGACAATTGTAGCGGTACCAGAAGGATATTCGAGGATCGCTCGCAATCTTCGGGCGGACGAAGTCGTAAGGATCGAAGCCGTGCCCGGCCAAGCGCTTTCGCCAGAACTCATAGGGCTGCTCGTTGACGTGGTATTCGCCGCCCTGGCCCGGCACCGCGGCCGAGAACAGGACGTACTTTGCCGCATGCTTGACGAGATTCAGGACGAACTGGTCGGCGAATGATTCCTGGATGTGCTCGGCCACCTCCAGCGTCTGCACGAGGTCGAAGCTTCGCCCGAGATCGAGAGGACGCGACAGATCGGCCGGACTGAACAGCTCGGGAGCGATCTCGAGGTCCTCGGTCCTCACATATTCGCCGTCGACGCCCCTTATTTGCGCGATTCCGCGGTCCTGCCAGACCCGGAGCCAGGCGCCGCCGGCGCAACCGATGTCGACCACGCTCTCGATGTCGAGCGACCCGCGCAGCAGGGGAATGATCCTGGACGCGGCGTAGCGCGACGACACGGCCGCATAGCCCATGAATTTCTCGTCGTATTGACGTGACATCGGCGTCCTCGGTCAGGCGATTGGGGCGGTGGGCACCACTTTGAGGTAGGCCACATCGTGCAACGGCCCGGTCAGGACGCGCTTCCGCTCCACCGTCGCCGTGCGCGAAACGACGCCGACCAACTGCTCGAGCCGGCGCGCAAATCGCCCTCGATCCATCTTGAAGAAGGCCTCTTTCGCACGGTGCCGCGGGTCGAGAGGCAGGATGGCATCGACGATGTGGAAGGCCCCTTGGGCGCGCACCACGCGCAAGGCTTCCCGCGTCATGGCGCCGAGCTGGTCGTCATCCAGGTGATGGGTGGTCGCAACCGATATCACCTCGTCGAAGGAGGCCGGGGCGAATGCGAGCCTGGTGGCATCCATGTGGATGAACTCGCCATCGGCATGCGCTCGTTTCGCCGCGGCCACGTAATCGGAGTTGATGTCGATGCCGCTGTAGCGCGCCGGGATGCTTCTTCGCGTCGCTCCGGTGCCGCAGCCGAGATCGAGCACGGACGTCTCGGGGGTCAGCGCCAGCTCCTCGGTGATGAGCTGCGTGTAGCGCCGCACCGTCGGCTGACCGATGAGCTGGTTGAGATCATAGACCGCCGGCAGCTCGAGAACCCGCTCCAACGCCTTTCGGAACATCGGCTTCTATCCTGCGACCCCGGGTCGACGGAACGCCTGCAACCCGAGCCACACCCATAGCGCAATGGCGTGGTTCGATCGCTTGTGCCGATGCTGCCGCCACAGATCGGCAACTTCCGTGAGCTTGATCCCGCCGATGTCGTCCAGCGGGATGTGTTGCGGCATCTCCCGGAGCCATAGCGCCAGCGGAATTCCAAAACCCTTCTTGGGACGGGAAACGAGATCGGCCGGCACCTTCCGCCGCAACATCTTCTTGAGGAGATACTTGCCCACGCCGGCGCGATATTTCAGGGCCGAGGGCAGCCGCCGGCAGAACTCGACCAGATCGTTGTCGAGAAAGATCGCGCGGGTCTCCAGGGAATTCATCATGGCGGCGCGGTCGACCTTGGTCAGGATTCCGTCCTGGAGGTAGTAGCGCGTGTAGAACTCCATCGTCTTTTCGATCAGGTTCAGTCCGGGGGAACCACGCCAAAGGTCGAGCGCTTCTCCATACAATTCATCGGTATCGATACGCTCGCCGAACAGCCGCTCGATCTCGGGCGGCGAAAGCGGCGCAAGCCAGGTCGGATTCCACAATTCGGGTCCGTAGGACAGGCCGTTCAGCGTCCGCTTGAGCTTGAAGTCCAGGCTCATGTTTCGCGTCGAGACCGGAAGCCGCCTCGCCATGTTCTTCAGGATGCCGTGCAGGATGGCGGGAACGCTGTTCTGGTAGATCGTCGCCGGTCGCAAGGCATGAAACGGATCATAGCCGGCGAACAATTCGTCGGCGCCGTCGCCGGAGAGGGCCACGGTGACCTCGCGGCGGGCGAACTCGCACAACAGGTAGGTCGGCAGCAACGAACTGTCGCCCAAGGGCTCGCCGGTCTTTTCCAGCAGCTCCGGAATGACGTGGCGCGCCTGGTCGAGATTGAGCTGCCGCGCCGAGTGCCGCGACTGAAACAGGCGGGACACGCGCTCTGCATGCTCCGACTCGTCGAAGGAGCGCTCGGTGAATCCGATCGTGAAGCTCTGGAGCTGCCCCGGACCCGTCAGGCCCGATGCCGCAGCGAGCACGGCGCTGGAATCGATTCCGCCGCTCAGGAACACGCCGAGCGGCACGTCGCTGATCATGCGCCGCCTCACCGCCTGGGTGACGAGACCATCGAGCTCGTCGACCAGCTCTTCCTCGTCGCGCTCGAGCAGCGCGGGATCGGGGGTGAGCGAGAACTGCCAGTAGGTGGACAGGGTGACGCTCTCGTCGCGCAGATCGAAGCAGAGTGAGCAACCGCCCGGCAGCTTCCCGGTGTGACGGTAGGGCGTTCGTGGGGCCGGAAAGAAGCCATA
>NZ_JAFAVV010000299.1 GCF_019242285.1 Bradyrhizobium sp. | reverse complement strand
CGTCGAACCGGATCACGTTGAAGCGTTCGTTCGGCTGCAGGCGGCCGAGCGCGTAGATCAGGCTCGCCTTGGCCTGCTCGATCGAGGTACCACCCATCGAGCCGGAATTGTCGATCACGAACACGACCTCGCGTGGCAGCGGTTTTTGCACGGCCTCGGTGACCGCGGGCGGTGTCACATAGGCCAGCACATAGTCGGCATTGCCGACATGCTCGCGGAACAGGCCGACCGACGGTGTCTTCTCGGCGGCCGGCTTCCAGCTCACTTCGAAATCATGATCGGCCGGCACCACGCCGTCGGCGAGGCGAATGATGCGGGTCTCCGCGTCCGGGCTCTCGATCTTGACGGCATCGTGATGGCTTTTCACTTCGCCGAGCGGAAAGCCGGCGTTGAGATGCACCGTGATCGCGGTCGGATTGACCGGCGCATTCTGCGCGGGGTCGAGCACCGGCGGCGAGATGCGGTCGCGGTCGGGGACGGGGTCCGAATGGCTCGTGCCCCAGCCGCTGCCGCCGGGCCTGAACTCGACGGTCTGCGCCACGGGGCGCGGATTGTAGCGCGGGCCGACCACCATCGGCACCCGCAGCGAGAACTCGTCGCCGTTCTGGGCGACCGGCTCCTGGTATTCGATCTGCACCAGCACGGTTTCGCCCGGCCCGATATTGGCCAGCGAATTGGTGAAGATGTTCGGCCGCTCCTGCTCGGTCAGCGCCGCCTTCTGGCCATTGCGCTTGGCGTCGTCATAGATGACCCTGGCCTGCTGCCGCTCCTTGATGTCTCCCACCACGACGCGGTCGCCGACCACCATCTTCAGCGTGTCGACCGCGCCGCCCGGCGGCAGCGGATAGACATAGGTGGCCTCCAGCCAGCCCGATGTCGGGTTCCTGAAGATCTGGGTGACGCGGGCGCGCACCGTCGGTCCCGACACGGTGAGGTCGACATCGATTCCGAGCCGCGGCGCCTCGCTGTAGCCGTCCTCGGTCTTGAACAGCAGGGAGCCGGAGCGGGCGTCGGAAGGTCTGGCCATCGGGGAAAAAGGCCCTTCGGCCGACCAGACCGGATCGAAGGTGAGGAACAGGGCGGCAAAGCCGATCAGCAGCACGGCAATGGCTTCTGCCAGGAAGAACAGCAGGATGCGGGTTCGGCGCGACAGGCGCGAGCGTGTCGGGCGGGCGATGACATCGCAGGTCGTCATGTTTCGTAAGCTCCAGAGCGACGTTTTCGATGTCCGGAATTTTCTGGAACGGCCGCCTTGGCGCGAGCGCAATGATCGGCATTGTTCCGCCGTGTCCCGTTGGGTGGTGGCGGCCGAACGGCCGGCCCGTGTGGTCTTGTGCGGATTTGTGCCAAATTGTGCGTCTGATAGGATGGCGCAGTCGAGCAGGGGTGATGATGACGGCGCCGGACAACCAGCTTTCCGCCGAGCAGAGCCGGCAGATCGCGGACATGATTCGCGAGGAGATCGCGCGGCGGCGGATTTCCCGCCAGACGTTGGCCGAGCAGGCCAAGCTCAGCCTCTCGACGCTCGAGAAGGTATTGGGGGGCCGGCGTCCCTTCACGCTGGCGACGACGGTGCGGCTGGAGCAGGCGCTCGGCGTTCCGCTGCGCCAGCCTCAGGCCGCGGCGCCGGCCTTGGCCTCGGTCAATGGCGACATCGCGCCCGACGGCCTCGGCGCCTATTCGCGCCAGGCGGTGGCGTGGATCGAGGGCATCTACATCACGGTGCGGCCTTCCTTCGGTGACAAGGACGCGCTCTACGCCTATCGCACCGAGATCGCCTGGGACAAGAGCGCCTCATCGCTGCTGTTCCGCGAGCGCGAGCGGGTCGACGCGGCCTATTCGCAGTACGGCGAGGTCGCCGTGCCGAACCAGTCCGGCTTCGTCTATCTCGTGACCAACCGCCACGGCCAGCATCGCCTGATCACGGTGTCGCGGCCGAATCACGGCGCGATGTATGGCATCATCACCACGCTGCTCGCCGGGCGCGGCTCGCAACTGACGCCGATCGCGGCGCCGATCGCGCTGGTGCTGGCCGCGAATTTTCCCAACGCCACGGTCGGGCGGATCTCGCCCGACGACGTGAACTTTGCGGCCTATCGCGCCCACCTGCGCCGCACGGTCGACGAGCCGTTCGCGCTGTTCCTGCCGGGGTGAAATGCGCCGGTCATTCCGGGGCGATGGGAAGCATCGAACCCGGAATCCCGAGATTGTGGGCCACACATCGAGGTTCCGGTTCGCCCGCCTTCGGCGAGCGCCCCGGAACGACGTTGCTAATATTACCCGTTGGTCTCGGCGCTGATGATGTCGCCGAAGAAGTCCCACTTGCCGTCCTTGAACTGCATCATCTTGAGCTGCTCGATCGGAGCGAAGTCGGTCGGGCCGGTGTTGATCTTGATGCCGGGGATCAGCGTATCCGGCGTGAAGTCCTTCAGCGAGGCCGCCTGTTTCATGACGTTCTCGCGCGTCAGGTTGTCGCCGCACTGCTTCAGCACCTGCACCATGGTCTGGGCGGCGGCGAAGCCATAGACCAGGTTGGTATCGGAGACGTTGGCGCCCGGCATGTACTTGTCGACGAAGGCCATGAACTTCTTCATGCCCTCGTCGTCCTTCCATTGCGGGTCGGAGGCGTCCTTCAGGTAGCCGGCCGACAGCACGCCTTCGGACGCGTCGAGCCCGGCCGGCTTCATCACCGCGCCGATCGAGATCGACACGTCGGTCATGACGTGCATCGGCTTCCATTGCAGCTCCGCGATCTTCTTGATGGCCTGCGCCGCGAATTTCGGGGTCGAGATGTTGACGAAGACGTCGGCGCCGGTGCCCTTCAGCTTGACGATGTGGGAATCGATCGAGGGCTCGGTGGTCTCGTAGCTCTCTTCGGCGACGATCAGATCCTTGGCCTTGTCGCCGAAGACCTCCTTCAGCCCCAGCACATAATCCTTGCCGAAATCGTCGTTGGCGTAGAACACCGCGATCTTGGCGTTCGGCTTCTCCTTCAGGATGTATTTCGCGAAGATCCGCGCCTCGACCCGGTAGCTCGGCTGGAAGCCCATGGTCCACGGGAATTCCTTCGGGTCGTTCCACTTGCTGGCGCCGGTCGCGAGAAAGAGCTGCGGCACCTTCTTGGCGTTGTGATATCTCTGCACCGAGGTCTGGGTCGGGGTGCCCAGCGCGTTGAACACCAGGAACACCTCGTCGCTCTCGATCAATTTGCGGATCTGCTCCACCGTCTTGGGCGGGCTGTAGCCGTCGTCGTAGGAGATGAAGTCGATCTTGCGGCTGTTGATGCCGCCATTGTCGTTGATCATCTTGAAATAGGCTTCCTCGGTCTTGCCGATGACGCCGTAGGCGGAAGCCGGTCCCGAATAGGCCTCGACGTTGCCGATCTTGATCTCGGTGTCGCTCGCGCCGGTGTCGTATCGCTTCTGCGCAAGCGCGCCCTGAGTCGTCAGCAGCACCAGGGCCGCTGCGGCGGCAAGCAGGGAGAGTTTCCTGTCATTCATCGACGGCATTCCTCATTCGTTCGGTATGGCAAGGTTGCGGGAATCGAAAAGCGGGAGGAGGTGCGACTGAGATATGCGATCCAGACGCGATGCCGAACCGGCAAGTTTCCTCCGAATGGCGCGGTCGGAGCCGCCGGGCCCGTTGCTTCGGGTCTTCTTCGAGTTGCACCATGCCCAACTCCGTCAAGGCGCGCTAGCCGGAGTTTTGTGCAAAGGTTACCGGCCACGCCCATGCCGTAGATTTGCGTAGGACGTAGCCCGTGATGCGGAATATTCGGCGCGATCGCCAGCCACTGGACGCAAGTGTACGATGCGCAACTCCCCGCGAGGCGGTTGGATTTCGTGCAAAGATTGCCATGGCAGTTGGGTGAATACGAACGCCGTCTCGAGTTGAGTGGCTGCGTCGCGCGCGGACACAGCTTCGCGATCTCGCCGCGCATTGCGCGAGGTTTGCTGGAAATTCCTTACCCTCTCCGATCAGAGGGCGCAGGGAAGACCGGGTGCCGGACGCACCCATGGCCCGCGTGCAGCAAAGGTAGCACGCGGCAGAACCACAGGTACGAGCCGGATCATCCGGCCTTCCCTGCGCAATGGTTTTAACGGCCTATAACGCGCTCTCCCCGGTGAACGGGCTCTTTTGCCACCGTCATCGGCGGATCATCCTCCACCGACTTAGCGCCAGCGTCGCGGCGCCAGGACCACACGTCTTCGCCGTCCGCGTGACGCTGCTCGTCTCGCAGCATCATCGCGTCCACCGCATCCCGCCGCCTACGTCCGTGACGATCGCGAAGCGCCCCTCTCAGAGGTGGCGGGACACGGCCAATATAGCGCTGATTCCACTCTGCCGTCAAGAAAAATTTGGAAAATCGGAAATTGGGTTCGGGGTTGCTTCCGGTGGGATTTCGGATTTCGTGCATAGTGCAGTAAAGCGTAGGTCGGGTTGGAGCCGACGTGTCCGCGGTCGCGCGAAGAGCGAGGCGGACGGCGTAACCCGCCATCTTGACGACCAGAAGCGCAATAGCGGCGGATCACGATCCGCCCTGCGGGCTGTCGCCTGCCGTTGCGCGCAGGCCACAATTCGGAGAAAAGCGGGAGATCCGCCGTTTTGCGCATTGCGCGACCCCTGGCTTGTCCGAACAATCGACGGCGTGCGGATGCTTGGCTCTGCAATCCGGTTCCGATGCAGCCTTTGAAAGTTGGGATTTGGAAGTTGGGATGATGAATCCGCGGCGACTTTCGACAGTGCCGGCGCCATCGCTGCGATCGGTCGTTCTCGCGACCGGGATGGTCGGCTTGCTCGCTGCGCTCGGGCCTGCGGGAATCTCGAACACCGGCGCGGTGGCACGCAAGGACGTCAGCGCTCCTTCTCTCTCCACCGAACAGCAGTTCGCCGAGGTACCGCAGCCAAATTCGGCGCCTGATGACGGTCTTGGTCAACCCAACCTACCGATGGCCGAAGCGGCTGCCGCCGATGGATCAATCGCTCCGAACAAGCCGGAGCCGGGTGTCGGAACGGTCCCGATCAATTCGACGGATGTGCCGCCAATCGAGCCGGCACCGGTGCAAGTCGCAATGGCCAGTCCATCGGTGCTCGAGCCTGGCGACGCCGGCAGCTCCATCGAAATCGTGGACGAGTGCCTGGTCGTGGACATCTGCGTCGATCGATATCTGTGGGCGCTTTATCAACGAACGCCCAAGGAGGACACCATCAAAGAGCTCGAACGGAGGAGTGTCACCGTCAAGCGGAAGGGCAAGATGGTGACGGTCGCCAGAACCTTCACCAAACTCGTCGATGAGGATTTCGGGTGGAAGGATCCGAAGGCGGCGGAACGAGCCGGCATGTCGATGATGGACTACGTGATCGGAGGCATGGATCGGGGCCTCAAGCTGAAACTGTTCCATATGCTTCGCGCGGCGGAGGCGGAAGGCCTTTCGCCCGGCATCACCAGCGCGTTTCGCGACGACTACCGCCAGTCGATCGCAAGCGGCCTCAAGGCGGCCAGCAACAGGTCGTATCATGGCGGGAGCTTCCGCGGCGGCTATGGGCGCGGACTTGCGGCCGATATCGTGAGTGTCCAGGGCGAAACTCGCGACCAGCGATGGGCCTCCTCCGAAAAGCTCTGGAAGTGGGTCGATGTGCATGGGAAGGAGTTCGGGATCGGGCGCCCCTATCTCGGCATGGACCCGCCGCATGTCGCGCCGATCGACGGCCAGGAATATGCCGCGCACAGCCGCGGCTCCAGGCACGCAAGATCGGACGTGAAGAAGGTGAAGCGGGTGGCCTTGCGGGATGCCCCGAGTTTCGCGAAGCACCCGAGAGCTGCGGCAGGTTCGAAGACGGGGACGAGCTGAGCGCGCGAGCGCAGGCCGGGGCTGGAACCGACATGTCCGCCGTAGCTCGAAGAGCGAAGGCGGAAGGCGTAGCCCGCCATCTTGGCAACCACGGCAATAGCGGCGGACCGCGATCCGCCTGCGAACTGCGGCTGAATGCGCGACCAGTCGTCACATCGAACTGGGAAAACTTCTCCGAAATACTGTGGCCGCCTGGGCTTCGAACGGCCTTGTTCTGCTTGTACCATGCCAACTCTCTCCGAGGGCCCACTCTGAGTTTTGGATGAGGTTTGGCGAACGATGCCCGCACCGCGGAATATCGCGCGCGATTGCAGCCACTGGACGCAAGTTGAAGTAGCGCGTTGCCGCCATGCTGATTGGCTTGAACGAAAAGCGAATTGCATGAAAAGCCCGTTCTATACCGCCGAGCATGAGGCCTATCGCGAGGTGGTGCGTCGCTTCGTCGAGAAGGAGATCGAGCCACACGCCCACGAGTGGGACGAGGCCGGGGAGTTTCCGCGCGCGCTCTATCAGAAGGCGGCTGGCATCGGCCTGCTCGGGCTCGGCTTTCCCGAGGAATATGGCGGCATGGAAGTCGACCGCTTCATGTGGATCGTCGCGGTGCAGGAATTGGCGCGCGCCGGCGCCGGCGGCGTCTCCGCCTCGCTGAAGAGCAATTCGATCGGCGCGCCGCCGATCGCGCGTGCCGGCACGCCGGAATTCAAGGCGCAGGTGCTGCCGGAGATCCTGTCGGGCCGCAAGATCTCGGCGCTCGCGATCACCGAGCCGAGCGGCGGCTCGGATGTCGCAAACCTGCGCACCTCGGCGCGCCGCGACGGCGATTTCTATGTCGTCAACGGCGAGAAGACCTTCATCACCTCGGGCATGCGCGCCGATTACATCACGACTGCCGTGCGTACCGGCGGTCCCGGACCGGGCGGCGTCAGCCTGCTGGTGATCGAGGGTAATACACCCGGCCTCACCCGTACGAAGTTGAAGAAGATGGGGTGGTGGGCGTCGGATACCGCGACCCTGCATTTCGACGATTGCCGCGTGCCGGTCGGCAACCTGCTCGGCGAGGAAGGCGCCGGCTTCAAGATCATCATGCACAATTTCAACGGCGAGCGGCTCACCATGGCGGCGGGCTGCATCGCCTCGGCCCGGGTCTGTCTCGACGACGCCGTCGACTACGCCAAGCAGCGTTACACGTTCGGCAAGCCGCTGGCGCAGCACCAGGTGATCCGGCACAAGCTGGTCGACATGGCGCAGCGAGTCGCCGCCTCGCAGGCGATGCTGGAAATGCTGGCCTGGCGGCTCGACCAGGGCGAAAATCCGGTCGCCGAGATCTGCATGCTGAAGAACCAGGCCACCCAGACCATGGCGTTCTGCGCCTCCGAGGCGGTGCAGGTGTTCGGCGGCGCCGGTTTCATGCGCGGCATCAAGGTCGAGCGCATCTACCGCGAGGTCAAGGTCAACGCGATCGGCGGCGGCAGCGAGGAGATCATGAAGGATCTCGCGAGCCGGCAGATGGGGTTGTGAAGAAATAGGGAGCTATCATGATCACGCTCTATCACTGCGACGCGGCGCGCTCGTTCCGGCCGCTCTGGATGCTGGAGGAGATGGGGCTTGCCTATGAGCTGAAGATGCTGCCGTTCCCGCCGCGGGTGTTCGCCAAGGACTATCTCGCGCTCAATCCGCTCGGCACCATTCCCTTCCTGGTCGATGGCGACAACAGGATGACGGAATCGTCCGGCATCTGCCACTATATCGGCGTCCGCTACGGGCCGACGCCGCTGATGGTCGCGCCCGACGAGCCGGGCTATGCCGCGTTCCTGAACTGGATGTATTTCTCCGACGCGACGCTGACCTTCCCGCAGACGCTGGTGCTAAGGTACAGCCAGCTCGAGCCCGAGGAGCGGCGCAATCCGCAGGTCGCGACCGATTATGCCAAGTGGTTTCTGGGCCGGCTCCGTGCCGTGGAGGCGGCGACCAGCGGCGCCGAGACGCTCTGCGCCGGCCGTTTTACCGCGGCCGACATCGTGATCGGCTATGCGTTGCGGCTCGCCGACAATATCGGACTGGCCAAGGATTTCGGTCCCAATGTCGCGGCATATTGGGGCCGGCTGCAGGCGCGGGATGCCTATCAGCGCGCCGTTGCGGCCGAACGCCGCGCCGGCGCGGAGCAGAACGTGACGCCGCGCGTGCGTCCCTGAACCTTCTGCCCGGTGACAGAACCAGAATTTGAGTTATGGTTGGCATCGCAGCGGTCCCAAGAGCCGCGCGAGGAGGGAAGCCGCCATGGACCACAAGGGCCACCCATCCGGCCACCTGATGCTGATCACGCCGGAGCGCGTATTCTACGCCGGGCTGCTGGGCCGTCCGCGGGAACGCTGCCCGGGCGCGCTTCATGTCTATGTCGCGTTGCGCGGAGGGCTTCATCTGTCGGCGGCGGACGGCCGCGAAATCCACGACGAACTGGTCACCGTCGCGCCCAATGTGCGCCATACCATCTCCAGCGACCATCGCACCGCGATCTGCCTCGTCATCGAGCCCGAAAGCGTCCGTCCCGGCACCTTCGAGGCATGGTCGGCGCGGCTGTCAGGGCCGGAACGTGGTCTCTTCGCGCATCGCATCCGCTCCGCCTATCAGCAACTGCTCTCGCAGCCATGCCGTGCCGACATCGATGCCGCCGCCTTCGACCTGATGTGCTTCGGCGAAGCCTGGCCGCAACGCCGGATCGATCCGCGCATCGTGCGTGCGATCGCGCAGATCACGCGGTTTTCCGGCGAGCCCGCCACGGCGTCGAGCTGCGCGGCTGAAGCGGGCCTGTCGGCGTCGCGCTTCCTGCATTTGTTCAAGCAGGAGACCGGCATCTCCTTCCGCTCGTTCCGGGCCTGGAAGCGGGCGCGGCACCTGCTGCATTTCGCCAACCAGGACCTCAACCTCGCGCATCTGGCGCAGGACATCGGCTATCCCGATTCCACCCATTTCAGCCATTCGATCCGCAGGTTTTACGGCCTGAAGCCGCGGGCGATCTTCTCCGGCTCGCGCGATCTCGCGATCTATCGGAGCGGGCAGGAGACGGAAGGGGCGGCTCGCAGTGACAGTGGCGATCAGATGTTCGCACCCTGAATGATGTTCCCGAACCGCGTCCAGCCGCTCCCTTCCCAGCGCTGTAGTTGCATCTGCTGCAGCGGGCGGTGATTGGTCGGGCTGGTGTTGACGCGGATTCCGGGGAGCAGCGCCGGCACCTCGAGATCGTTCAGATTGTTGGCCTGCCGCATGATGCTCTCACGGGAGAAGTCGCCGTTGCATTGCTTGAGGATCTGCATCAGCACGCCGGCCACCATGTAGGCATAGAGATTGTAGCCGTCCTTGGCATTTCCTTCGGGAAAGTATCTCGCCATGAAGGCCAGATAGTTCTTGATGGCGGGATCGTCCGCCCAGGCCGGATCGGCGGCATCCTTCAGATAGACCGAGGTGATCACGCCCTGCGTCTTTTCCATTCCGACCGGGACGATGGTCGCGGTGATCGAGGAGGCGCCGCTCGGGATGAAGTGCATCGGCCTCCAGCCGAGCTCGAATATCTTGCGCATCGACTGCGCCGCGAATTTGGCCGTCGTTCCCGAGATCAGCACGTCCGGATTGGC
>NZ_JAFAVV010000070.1 GCF_019242285.1 Bradyrhizobium sp. | reverse complement strand
AAAAATGGCCATACCCGTTGGGTTCGCTCCGAACTGCCGCAGTGTGGTGCCGTCGTTTTTCTTCTGCTCCCAGGAGATCACCATCCACGTTCCAACGAGTTGTTCCTTCAGCGATGGCTGCTGACTAGAGGCACTATTCGCGTGAAGGGAGGCCCCCAAAGCCGCGGCAATGCACGTACCGAGAATGCTGCGGTGCTTCATTGGTGTCCTCCACGGCTCTGCCAAGCCTGCTCCGCACTGTAGAACTACAGCGTATAGGAAATCCCGGCTTTCGAACGACTGATTTCCGCAACGGGTCACGAACCGCCCTCCCGGATGCGTTCGCGTCACTGTCCCTGTACCTCAGACAGCCGCCGACTTGCCGCACGGCGCAAGTCGGCGGCCTTCGGCCGAACCCGGTTGTGAGATCAAGCGCATCGTTTCGGCTGACAGGTGCAAGGTAGTCCGCGCGGACAAGCCGTCAGAACCTCTGTGCGGAGATACCGGAGCGAGATGGCCTTGGGACGGACCAGATCGCCGCGAACTCGGGTGAAGGTACAGGTTTGACAGTTCACACCAATGGCGCGCGTCTGCTCACCCCCAGCCTCTCCTAGAAGGACGGGAAGGTAGCATCGCTCCGGCGCCGCTCGATCGAACCCAATCTCGTGGTGCTTTGGACGTCAGGAGCGGCGGCATCACGCCGCCGCGCCTCCATGCCGCCCGCCCGCAGGCTTCACGCCACCGTTTCGAGATAGAGGCTGGTGTCGAAATATTTGTCGGCCGGCGTGAAATCCTTGATGCCGGCATTGGCCATGAAGAAGTCGGTGGACTGCTGCAGCCATCGCGTGACGGTGCCGTCCTGGTACAGCTTCTTCCAGTCACGCGAAGAGAACATCTTCTGCGCCTGGAACTGCTCCTTGAGATCGGCGAGCGGCACCTGGCTGTAATGGCCCTGCTGCAGCGATTGCAGCGCCTCGTCGCTGTGCTCGATCATGTGATCATTGGCCTCGCTCCAGCCCTTGATCAGCTTGACCAGCGTCTCCTTGTTGGCATCGAAATAGCTGTTGGCCGCCGCCCAGCCGTCGATGATCGCGGCCTGCGGATAATAGGCCGAGGCGTCGGCGAGCTTCATCGCGTCGGGCACCTTGTCGCGCACCATGATGTTGAACGGCACCCAGAGCGCGACCGCGGGCACGGCGCCGGAGATGAACGAGGTCACCGCGGCGGGCATGGCCTGGTTGAGCAGCTCGACCTCCTTTGGATCGACCGAATTGGCGCGCAGCGCGCGATCGAGGAAGACATGCGCGGTGGTGCCGGTGGTGGTCGCGATCCGCTTGCCCTTGAGGTCGTCGAACGACTTGATGCCGGCCTCGGAATGCACCCAGAGCTGCGCGGTTGCGACCTCGATGTCGTTGATCAGGAACACCCTGCCTTGGCCGCGCGCAGGGAAGTTCGAGACCACGGCGCCTGTCGCCAACACGTCGAGGCTGCCGCCGATCAGCGCCTGGAACACCTCGAGCCCGGTGTTGAACTGGCGCAGCTCGAGCTCGAGGCCCTGCTTCTCGAACGAGCCGCGGTCCATGCCGGTCCAGATCTGGCCGTCGACGGCGAGCGTGTGCAGATAGCCGACGCGAAGCTTGGTCCTGGCCTGCGCCAGCGCTGGCGCCGCCAGTCCGCTCAGCGCCGCCCCCATCGTCGTGGTCAGGAATTGTCGTCGATGCATGTGTTCTCCTCTTTGCTAGCCGACTGCGCGCTCCTGCCACACCAGCAGCCGCGCGCTGATCCGCCTCAGGATGGTGTCCATCAAGAGCGCCACGCAACCGATCGAGATGATGCCGACATAGATGACGTCGAGCAGGAAATAGGTCGCCGCATTCTGGATCAGCGCGCCGAGGCCGCGCTGGGCCGCGATCAGCTCGGAGGCGACGAGGGTGGCCCAGGCGACCCCGAGCGAAACGCGGAGCGCGGTGAGAATGTGCGGCACCGTCAGCGGGATGATGACTTTG
The DNA here is from genome assembly GCF_019242285.1 of Bradyrhizobium sp. Lineage (GTDB taxonomy): Bacteria > Pseudomonadota > Alphaproteobacteria > Rhizobiales > Xanthobacteraceae > Bradyrhizobium. Next base: position 6,646 of record NZ_JAFAVV010000070.1, on the reverse strand, counting down.
CGGAAAATCTCGAATTCGCCGGCGCCGAGCGACTGCGCGACGCGGATGTGCAGCGGCGGGATCTGCGAGACGCCTTCGTACATCACGATCACGCCGGAGAAGAACGCGGCATAGAACAGGATCACGAGCTTGGCGGCCTCATCGACGCCGAAATAGACGATCACGAGCGGGATCAGCGCGATCGGCGGCAGCGCCCGGAAGAAGTTGATCATGGGGTCGGCGAGCGTGCGCGCCGGGCGGTACCAGCCGAGCAGGAAGCCGACGGGGACCGCCGCCAGGATGCCCAGCGCCACGCCGAGGAAGACCCGGCGGGTCGATACGAGGACGTCGTAGAGCAGGCCTTCATGCAGCAGCAGGTCGACGAACCTGGCCGCGACCCGGTGCGGCGCGGGGATCAGCGAGAGGTTGACGTAGCCGCTGGCGCGGACGCCGTACCAGATCGCGATGGCCGCGACCCAGGGGGCGAGGCCGAGCGACACCTGCTTTGCGACACGCCTGCTCATACGCTCCTTCCGCACCACACAATGATCGTACCCGGTTGTCGCCGGATCACGGCCGCGCGCATAGCGAGCTTTTCTGACACAGCTCTCTTTTTGATTGTTTGTGATCATCCAACCCGCAGCCGCTGCGAGCGGCATATGCCACCATTTGAGGCTGCAATGCGGTAATTCGATGTCGCGATGGGGTACAATGGTGCAACCTCTTGGTGCTGTGGGTGCGGCAAACGATCGCGCGCAGACGGACAGATGACTTGGGACGCATGACTTGGGACGCATGGCTTGGGACGCATGGCTTGCGACGCATGACTTGGGACGCATGACTTGGCGGCCGCCGATCGCGTAGGAAGATGGACCATGGCTGCCTCGGGATACGACTACATCATCGTCGGCGCCGGCTCGGCCGGCTGCGTCCTCGCCAACCGCCTTTCGGCCGATCCAGCCTGCCGGGTATTGCTACTGGAAGCCGGCGGATCGGATCGTGATTTCTGGCTCAGGCTTCCGGTCGGCTACTTTCGCACGATGTACAACCCGCGCTTCTCGCGGCATTTCGTCACCGAGCCGAGCGAGACCACCGGCAACCGTGCGATCGTGTGGCCGCGCGGGCGCGTGATCGGTGGCTCGTCGTCGATCAACGGCCTGATCTTCATCCGCGGCCAGCATCGGGATTTCGACGACTGGGAGCGTCTCGGCGCCAGGGGCTGGAGCTATCGCGAGCTCCTGCCGTACTTCCGGCGCCACGAGCGCTATCGCGGCGGCGAGAGCCAGTATCATGGCGGCCTCGGCGAGTTCGAGGTGTCGGAGCTGCGCAATGACAACCCGGCATCGGCGGCGTGGATCGAGGCGGGCGTCGAATACGGGTTGCCGCGCAATGGCGATTTCAACGGCGCGACCACGTTCGGCGTCGGCCGCTATCAGCTCGGCATCGGCCGGCATTGGCGGACCAGCGCGGCGTCGGCCTTCCTGCGTCCGATCGTGCGGCGCAAGAACCTCACCATCCTCACCGGCGCGCATGTCTGCCGCGTGCTGTTCTCGGGCCGCGTCGCGACCGGCGTCGAATGGGTGAGCGAAGGTGGGCGCGCGACTGCGAATGCGGACCGCGAGGTGATCCTGTCTGGCGGCGCGCTGCAATCGCCCCAATTGTTGCAGCTTTCCGGCGTCGGCCCCGCCGCGCTGTTGCGCGCGCTGGACATCCCCGTGGTCGCCGATGCGCCGGAGGTGGGCCGCAACCTGCAGGACCATTACCAGGCCCGCATCATCGTCCGCCTCAGGCGGCCGATCTCGCTGAACGACCAGGTGCGCCATCCCTACCACCTCGCGCGAATGGGCGCCGAATGGCTGTTCGCCGGCCGCGGGCCGTTGACGGTCGGAGCAGGGCAGGTCGGCGGCGCCGCCTGTACCGAGCACGCCGTCGGCGGCCGGCCCGACGTCCAGTTCAACGTCATGCCGCTGTCCTGCGACAAGCCGGGCGACCCCCTGCATCGCTATTCCGGCTTCACCGCCTCGGCCTGGCAGTGCCACGCGCAATCGCGCGGGGTGCTTGCGATCCGCTCGGCTGATCCGTTCGAGCAGCCGCGCATCGTGCCGAACTATTTCGTCGAGGAGATCGACCGCAGGACGATCGTCGGCGGCATGAAGATCCTGCGCGACATCTTCCGGCAGAGATCGTTTCGCGATCTCTGGGAGGTCGAGATGGCGCCCGGGGAAGCAGCGCGCGATCCGGCCGGGCTGTGGGAGTTCGCGCGCAGCACGGGCGGCACGGTGTTTCACTGCGTCGGCACCTGCCGGATGGGCGGCGACGAGCGATCCGTGCTCGATCCGCATCTGCGCGTGCGCGGGGTCGAGCGGCTGCGGGTGGTCGATGCCTCGGTGATGCCGCAGATCACCTCCGCCAACACCAACGCGGCCAGCCTGATGATCGGCGAGAAGGGCGCGAGCCTGATCCTGTCGGAAGGACGCGCCTAGAGCGTTTTCGAGCGAAGTGGATACCGGTTCGCGTGAAGAAAACGCGTCAAAACAAAGAAGCTAGAGCTTCCGTTCCGATTCCATTGGAACGGAAAAAGCTCCAGGCCGGGCGCGGCTCACCGGTAGCTCGCGAGCGCGTCGAGCTGGCGCTGCGCGTCCGGCGAGCCCCAATCGCGCGCACGTTGATACCAGCCGCGCGCCTGCGCGATGTCCGGTCCCGGATCGGAAGCGGTCGGCTGCCGCGCGGCGTTCGGATCGAAGGTCTTGGCGAGGATCAGGGCGGCGCGGGCATCATGGGCTTCGGCGGCCTGCATCAAGAGCGCGCGTGCTTCCCTGATGTCGCCGGTCGCGAGCATCTCCTGCGCGCGCCGCACCAGGGCCGCGATGGCGTTGGCGGTCATGGCCTCCGGCGTCGGCGCGGCCGGCTCGGGCTGCCGCGGCAGGGAAGGCGGCGCTGCCGGGAGCGGTTGCGGGCCCGGCGTCACGGCCGCCGTGGTGAGCGGGGGCGGTGGCAAGGGCTGCCACGACAATTGCAGCACGCTTCCGACCAGAACCGTGCCGTCGGGATTGTGCAGCTCGGCGGAAAGGTCGATCGTGCCGACGAACTCGCTCGGCGGAATCACCTTGGCGGTCGATACTTCGTCGGCGGCCAGGCGCCATTCGGTGAGGCTGGTCGGCACGCCGGTGGTCAGCCGCGCATTGGCCGGCAGGCCCTTGACGGTGACGGTCGCGCCGGGATCGGCATGGTCGACGCTGACGCCGAGCGACAGCGTCTCGTTCACGAACGCGCCCTGATTACGGACCATCAGCGTCGGCGCGCGGCGCGGCACGGCGGGCAGCATCCCCTTCACCGACTGCCACATCCGCAGCGCCGATCCGTCGGTGGGCGCGGTCGACGGCGAGGATACCGCGACATAGACCAGCGCGACGGCAGCGGCGCTCGCGACGGCGACCACCAGCTGGCCGAGCAGCAGCAGCGACGGCCGCCGCTGCAGCACGGACGGCACTTCGCCCATCTCGGACTCGCGCTGCTCCCGCATCATCCGCGCCACGGCTTCGGCGAAAATGTCGGACTGCGCGCTGGACTGCTCGTCGCTTCCCGGCAGCGGCCGCAATTGCAGCGCGCGTTCCTCCGGCATGAAGTGAGGCATCGAGAAGCGGTCGTCCGGGCCCGGAGTCATGACCTTACTTCGTTCCCGCGCTCTCGGCGGCGCATAGTGAAATGGATCGTTGGAATCGAGCTTCGGCTTCGGCGACTCGGTCACGCTGCTTCCTCGCTGCCCCGACGCGTCGAGCCTGGCGACTCGGACCCCATCCCCCGCGCTTGATTAATCGCGCTTTTGGTCCAAAGTGTGGGCGGATGACGAAACAACCTGAAAATGCTGCCGGTGGCCGACGCGGCTCATTGCAGCCATTGCGGGTGCAACCGTCGCGAAGCGGTTCGGCGATCAATATTCAACCTTTGAGTGTAGATCGACGGCGCAGCTTTCGCATCTGCCGGACGGCGTGCGCATGACACTACCGGGGGAATGGCTCCGGCCGCGCCTGGGCCTGCTGCGCGCGATATTCGCTCGCCACGAGCTCGCGGATCGTCCGGCGCAGTTCGGCGAACTCGGCGCGCTCGTGGATCTCTTCGTGGCGCGGATAGGGAAATTTTACGTCGACAATCTGTCTGATGCGCGCGGGGCGCGCGGTCACCACGATGATGCGCGACGACAGATAGATCGCCTCGTCGACAGAGTGGGTGATCAGCATCACCGTCTTGCCCTCGGCGGCCAGCACCTCGAGCAGCAGGTTCTGCATGTTCGAGCGCGTCTGCGCGTCGAGCGCGCCGAACGGCTCGTCCATCAGCAGGAATTTCGGCTTCACCGCATAGGCCCGCGCGATCGCGACGCGCTGGCGCATGCCGCCCGACAGGTGTTTCGGATAGACATTGGCGAAGTCCGACAATCCCATCAAGGCGAGATAATGCGCGCAGATTTCCTCGCGCTCCTTGGCACCGATGCGGTTGGCGGCGAGGGAAAGGCCGAAGGCAATGTTGTCCTTCACCGTGAGCCACGGAAACACGCCATATTCCTGGAAGATCACGCCGCGCTCGGGGCCGGGGCCCGTGATCGGCCGGCCCTCGAAAGAGACGCTGCCGGACGTCGGTTGCTGGAAGCCCGCCAGCATGTTCATCATCGTGGTCTTGCCGCAGCCGGACGGCCCGATCACCGAGACGAAGTCGCCTTCGTGGATCTCGCAACGCATGTCGTCGACCGCCTTCAGCGGACCGCTCGGCGTGTCGAAGACGACCGAGGCGTGGTCGAACCGGGCGAGCGCCGGCCTGGCTGCCGGCGCTCCGTCGTCTCCCCGTGCGGCACGGGGCGTGATCTCGTCGGCGCTGCTCATGCGGTCAGGCGGTTTCTCAGGCGGTTTCCCGGCCGCGATGCCCGCAGCGTCGGCGGGCGGCATCAGCGCTGCTTCCTGGCCTCGCTCTGCTGCCATTCCAGGAACTCCCGGAACATGCGCTGCTTGTCGGCCGGACTTTCGGACTTGACATTGTCACCCTGATACTTGGCGCGGAACTGGTCGAACTTCGCCTGTAGTAGCCAATCCTGCGCCGCCTGGAAACGCTGCCAGCCCGGTAATTCCTTGCCGAGGTCGACCTCCTGCCATTTCGGGTGCCGGGGCGGCTTCTTCAGATCGGGGAAGTGCGTGAACAGCGCCTCCACGAAATTGGCCACCCGGCGATAGCGCTCGCTGCCCACCTGCCAGTTGTTGGTGATGAGCACCGAATCGACTGCGACCGTCTGGATCCTCTGGCGGCCGGCGTCGACCAGGCCGGGATAGAGCGACTGCTCCAGCGTTCCCGGCTGATAGATGTTCTCCAGCGTATGAGTATAGGGCACTTCCACCAGATGCAGATTGTCGGCGGCCGGGATGTGGGCGAGCACGCCGGCCGGCTTGCCGGAGAAGTCGACGGTCGCGGCGATGCTGCCATCCTTGATGGCGACGATCGCGTCGTTCTGGCTCATGTTGACCTCCTCGACATTGATCGAGAGCAGCCCGAACACGTCGCGCGCCGTGATCTGCGTCGAGGAGCCTGTCTCGGAGAAGTTGACCTTCTTGCCGTTCAGGTCCTGCAGCGACTTGATGCCGCGGCCCGCCACCACATGCATCTCCTCCGGGTAGAGGCGGGTGATGTAGGTCAGCCGCTGGTCGAGCGCGCTCGACAACTCGCCGGTGGAGGCGAAATAGCGCAGCATCTGGGTCGAAGTGATCCCCATGTCGACGCCCCGCAGATACAGCACGTCGCGGATGTTCTGCGCGCCGCCCATCCCGACGATGGGAAGGATGCGCAGGTTCTCGCCATTGAGCACGACGGCGAGATCATGGGTGATGTCGAGATAGGTGTCCTCCGGGCTGCCGGCGATGATCGCGACGGTGTTGGCGTTCAGCTTGTCCTTCCATTGCTCCTCGATCCGCGGCGGGCGCGAGGTTGCGGGCGCCGCCACCTCGCAATTGGCCGTCAGCGTGCCGGTGAGCAGCACGATCAACGTGAGCGCGAATGCGCCGGCCAGGACGTGAACCTTGGGTTGTGACGGCGAATGGCGAAATGGCGGGAAGGCTTGGTCGATCATCGTCTTGTCCCCCGATGATGGCTTCCGAAATGAGGCGGAGAGCACGGCCGAAAAGCGTCGAACCGGCCGACTCTCGTTGAATGGTTTGTCCGGTTTAAGGCTTTTTTGTTCGGCTCTCCGCCGTCGCCTCAATTTTGCAACCGATCTCTGGGATACGCCTGGAACACGTTGAGGTTGGGACGTGCTGAAGTCGGCACACGCCGAGGTTGGCTTGCGGTAAGGTTGTGCCTTCACGACGAAGGCGCGGCGGTCGTGCGCCAGAAAAATGGCAATGGGAGGGGTGCGATGGATCGGCGTCAGTTTCTCGCTACGGCGGGCTCGGCAGCGGCCGCAGCGGGGATTGCGAGCCCTGCGGTCGCGCTGGTCCAGGTCAGGACCAAGGTCCGGGTCGGCTATCTGCACACGATCGCGGTCGACGAGCAGCTCTGGCTTTGCGACCATATCGGCGCGTGGGCGCGCAACGGCCTCGATCCGCAGTTCAAGCTCTATGGCACCGGCATCGAATTGTTCAAGGCGATGGCGGCCGGCGACATCGACATGCTGGTGACCGGCGCGGTCTGC